>VBJK01000260.1 GCA_005879655.1 Chloroflexota bacterium
CGATAAAAAACTCGGTTGCGTTTGAGTCTCAAGAGTTTGTCTGCTTCAACGTCTTTGGTTCCTACTTCACGGATTGATGACCAGTCGCTACCGTGGGGAAAGGGCTGTCTGCTTTCCATCGAGCAGGGTGGGAATTTTGCCCACTATCAGGACATCAGTTGTCAAATTGCTTTGCCATGCGTCCCCCGTGTTGCCACGGCTTGGCATGAACGGGTCGCACTGTTCCATTGCACCGTAGACCCGAAAATGTGGGATCATTTGAATGATGATAGACCGTCATTTCTTCTGTTCCCAACGAATACTATGTTCTAGCAACATGGCAAGAATAATACCTACGACTAGTCCATTCTGTAACAAAGGACGTATATAAGCTGGAATAGTGCTGAATGCTGGAGCTGGGACAGCCATCAGCGACAGGCCCAGTAAGACAGGTACAGCAATGCGATAAATATGCTTGTAAGAAAATGCCAGTGACTTGACACTGTCTAATGCCAAGCCAAATAGTTGGAGATAAGCTGTAAATAGCACGGCATCACCCATGCTAAGTGGTAGAGATGCCAGTAATTGCCCAAGAGCGGGGATGGCTCCGAGCAGCATGAATAATCCGGCTCCAATGAAAAATGGTTTTCGACTGAGAATGCGAGTAGTCCGAAGAAAACCGAGAGAAGACGTGTAGGGTCCATAGGGAACTAACCCAAAGATACCCGCAACAATAGTACTGAAGCCAGTTATAACGAATGAATACTTGTACTGTTTGGGAGAGATTGGGGTGTGAAATAGTTTTTCAGCACCTTCCAATGTGACGTACGTATTGGTGATGCTGATGAAACCAATCAGCACAATAATAACGATAAATCCAAAATTGAGGGTGGGAGTACCCCATGGAAAGAGAAGCAGCCAGCTAGTAGGAGTAGCTAAGGAAAACGGTGTAGAGTATCTAGGAAAAAGAATGCTAAAAGCGATCCAACCAACGATAATACCGATTAAGGGGGCGAAATTGCTGATAAGCCCTCGTCCCCACATGTTGAGTGTTAAAACGAGAGTGACTATACCTAGTGAGAGCAATGCTACATCTACACTAATGATTGGGCTATTATCTAGGCCAATCATGCCTTTGAAAAATAGTTGAGTGAGCTGTACTGCTAATAAAAAATAAAAAGTAGCGGTAACACTAGGGGTAAAGATACGACGAAATACCCAACCGAGTCCGAGAACTCCCCATAAAATGATGAAAATGCCTGAGAGGATGATACCTATCCCAATACTGCTGCCTAAGGTTTGTAGTGATTGACCTGCGGACTCGGTGCTTGCTGCCAGACTCAATATGACTCCCCACCACAAGCCTGCTGGCCCTTCCATGAGTGGTAGGCGGTGTCCAACAGTGGCCTGGAGGAGGCATGCTATTCCTGTGTAGATGAATGCTCGTTCTATAGATAAAGAGACGATAGAGAGAGGTAAGTGAAAAGCCTGTCCTATGGAGACAGGGACAACAACAACATTTACAAATATGAAGAATAACCATTGAAATCCGGCTAGAATAATAGTAACCGTATTGCCTGTAGGAATATTATTAGAATCCTGCAATGTATCCTCTCATTTCCAGGTGGTTGGCTGGATGCCTTTTGATCGAGATTGTAGAACAAGTATAGGTTTTTTACTTCTGGGCGCGGGTTCGTTCCCGTGCTCGACGTTGAGCCTGGCGTTGCCGCTCTTTCCCATTTGAAGTTTTAGGGATCAGCCACTGGAAGAGGGCGTATTTTAGAGTACATTAGCAATACTGACCTGATCACCCACATGCAATCTCTTTCCCACCTCCGAGGCAGGAACACGTGTCTGACAACTCAAGCGGTAGAAGTGATTAAAGCGCGAGCGTGTTGCCCACGAAGGAAGAGACTCTTTGCGCTTCTTCATAAATATTTCTTGAAAATCAGGGAAGGCTTCACCAGTAGAGGGATCACGTGAAGGAACAACACAGCGTTGGCAGGGCTTTAGACCCTCAAATTGCACATCACCAATGCGGCACGATACAACAGATTCTGCTGAAGTGACCAACCTGTCTTCCCAGAAAGCTGGTACGCCTCCAATCTCAAGATTAGCACGGAGGCGTAAGCGCATTGTCTGTTCATCCAGATCAGGAAACCAGGATGCCACAACCTGCAAGGTGGCAGTACTGATCACTGTTGGTCCAAGAGTTTCGGTGTAATCAGGAAAGCCAGACGCCGTGTTCTCAACGACCGTTACAACGCAATCAAAATAGTTGCTCAGCCATGCGTTGAGTCCCTCACGCTGCGTATCGAGACAAAAGGTCGCTTCTTGCTCAGTATCCTGCACGCTCAAGGTCAGTACCCTCTCTGCAAGATCAAGGCGAGAACGCAGACGATGTACTCTGGGATGACGCTTGCCGTTGACGAACTTTCCTTGCTCATCAATCAGCGCAAAGGTCCGATCATGCTGAATGGCCCCGCTTGCAAGGAGACTTGCACTGGAGAGAGACATGCTCTCAAGTGACTTCACGGGATAGATACAGATACGCGAGAGATACGGCACGTTACTCACTTCTCCTTCTCACAAAGTAAATATTTCTTTTTATATTTTTACACTTTTCAAAAGACATGCGCATATACCAGTTTAATCCCCTACAAAGAGTGTTCTCCTATTTCTTTTTGAGCTTTTTCCCATTCTTGTTGAGGAATGACGACTCCAATACGCGCTCGAAACAATTTTTGGTTATATCCTGCTCTTGTTCTTCTCACATCTCTTTCAGATACTTCATACATACGTTCAATGGTAGTTTCTGGAATGTCAAGATAGGTATCATCAGTGCCAATTTGGTGAACTGAAGTTCTTGGATTGTGTTTTTCAGGCAAAGGGCGAAAAACAAGCTCTGTATATGGTGCTCTTCGTGATGGGGAAAAAAAATCATATGGGCCAAGTACAACTGGCCATGCTTCACAATCTCCTGGTAAGGCTATGCGTAAATAAATGCCAGCGTAGGTTTTTGGATCGGTTTCTGTTATCATTGCGGTATCTACTTGTGGGATATGAAATGGTTGTAGTGATCCCAGGTATGCAATAAGTCTTGCAAGATCAGTCGCATCTCTTATGTGGGGGAAAATACCGCTAAATAATTCGTCCCTACCTTCTGCAATAGAACATTTTACCTTTGTTAGGAATGATAACCCCTTTTCAGTTAAGATCATCTGATCTGCTGTAGAAAAATCTACGACCGAATGCCAAAGAGTAGTGCCTTTTTCCACTCTTGTTACAAGTGCTTGAGAAAATTTACATCCCGTATTTCCTTCTTTGATCCAACCACGTTGATGAGCAAAAATAGCATTTGGAGAATTCGTGATGGCTAGTCTGTTAGTAGGTAAATTCGGATCTTTCATGTATATAGCCCACTTCTAGAAATACGTTCACCCTTGTGTGACTTTTAGGAACGTTACATCCATCCTTTTGAGATAAGAGTTGGAAAAACCTGCTTGGATAGGACGGCACCAACCAGACATCTATAATTTCGGTCTATCCAAAGACATTCCTTTATTTCCGACTGAGGTGATGGCTGACCATCAATTTCAACTTCATAAAGACTCATCACCAAAGGAATATTTTCAAAAACTGCTTGTCCTTGAAATTTTCCGAAGAAAGAGAAAGATTTGACTGAAACTCCCAACTCTTCTTTCAATTCTCTTATGAGTGTTTCTTCATCGTTCTCACCTTTTTCTTGTTTACCGCCTGGAAGGATGAACTCGGTCCGATCTTTGAAGGGCTTGCGCACGACCAAAAGCTGTTTCTTCTCATTCAGGATAATTGCTCCAACTTTGTAAATCACATCTTCCATTCTATTTTCACCGTCTAAGGGATTTTGCTGTTCATTATGCTTAGATCATACAACATCACATAAAATAGCACAAATATTTTCTTTCGTCAATTCAGCGGAGTTTTAGGATTTCATCACTATCGAGAGCCAGGCACCCCTCAGAGGCTGCCTAGCTCTCTTTTACCAAAAAACCTACACTTGAAAGCCAACCTGCCCTCCCTCAATCCCGCCACAAAGCATCCAATTCACAGGCTTCATCGACGGTTTCGCCTTGCATTGGAGCGAAGAGCCACCATGAAAGTGATGCCCGTCACAGCATAGATTTTTTCCGTCCCTTCGATACAGTGAGGCGTAACAGATTTGGTATAATAGTTCTTATTATCCTCAGCAAAAACGTCTCAAGTGGAAAGGCAATTCTATGCAGCGTATCTAAGCAGCCCGGGATTTAGGACAAGCGCTCGTGGCGCGGGGACTCGGATTAGTGTATGGGGGGGCCACAGTTGGGCTAATGGGAGTTATTGCTGACGCTGTGCTAGAGGGTGGCGGCGAGGTCATCGGCGTCATCCCTAGTGCTTTGACTCGCCCCGAGATTGCACATAAGCACCTGACTATCCTGCATGAAGTAGGTAGCATGCACGAGCGCAAAGCTTTAATGGCTGACCTCTCCGATGGCTTCATCGCTCTCCCTGGCGGTTTTGGCACCTTCGACGAACTCTTTGAAATGACAACATGGTCACAAATTGGACTTCATACGAAACCGATTGGTCTACTCAATGTGGCTGGCTACTTTAAGCCCTTGCTCGCGTTGGTTGAGCATGCCACCGCTGAAGGCTTCATCTCACCCGTCTATGTAGATCTCTTGCTAAGTAAAGATAAGCCTGCCGATCTACTAGACTGCTTTGCGATGCATGCTTCATTATCTCACAGGCCAGGGAGAAATGTTTTGCCAGAGAGATGATGACAATTGTGAATCTGTTGTCCCACCTCGTCCTGTCCTGATGGAGACAGTCGGTCTGGTTGAGTCTGAACCGAGTCCCAATCGTGTCAGAATTACCAAGTTATAGGAGGCCAATTGTACTGTTTTCCGCCTTTGAAGGTTGGCTGCGTACCCAACATCGTAAACACAACGGTAGGATCAAAAGAGCTTCTGGAGCGCTCCACACCGTCAAAAGCGTTCACGATGTCAAGTAAATCAGCGAGTTTCAAAGGCGGAAAACAGTACAGTGCCTCCCAATTTGTTGGAGTCAATGGGGTTTCCCCTCTCGGACCCCATACGCATCAACTTAAGGATGGAAGAGCTTAAAGAAAGGAGAAGAACCCCCCAAAAGGAGGAAAAGGAAGACAAAACCATGCTCATCTGGCATCATAGGGATATTCAAAATCACAAGAAGCCAGATGAGCTGAGCCTTGAGTAGTGTAACACAGTTGGAGGAAGCGAGAAAGAAGGTTCTGAAGGATCAAGCAGAACAAGCAGGAGTATCGACGGGACTGATAAAACGTGTGAGAGCGTTTACAGGAGCGACATTTGCTCAAACGATGATCCTAAGACAAATGCAAGAAGGATATATAGCGCTGGGTGATTTATCAACGTTTGCTAGACACCGACTCATATGATGCTTGACACATATTGTTAGTATCCGTTGCGAGAAAACCTTCCTCCCCAGCTAACAAATAAGAAGCAAAAAAGAGGATAACCAGTGTTTTACAAAGAACGAATGAAGAGGAGTATTTCTATGCTTGTTTCGTATTGACGTTTGGACTAAATATGAAGAGGCAATATGCTAACGGGTCGTACTGATGTATGGTCGTTGAGGTTGGAAGAGGAAAAATGGCCTTTTCCCTTGCGGAAAAAGACCACTCTCGAGTAAAGTAGAAAAAAACCTCGGAGCTTTACTCAAATGGATCTTAGCACATTGCAACAATTTCGTCACGAGATCTCTACATGCTTTACAAGAGCCAAAGACGCCTTGTTCAACACCGTTGATGCCCTCATCACTGAAACGCAGGCCCGGTCATTTCCAGAACTCTCTCTTTCCCCATTCTTTGCGCGTCAATGGCACAGTTTATACGAAGCCTTCGAGGATGGGAAAATTGACCCCAAGCGTCTGCAAAAGGTGTTTCTCAAATACCTTCCTGCTCCAAGCGCAGGGAAGCGTTTGATATTGGGAGTTGATGCAACTCAAATCGAACGCCCTTTCTCGATCACCTCACCGCAGAGAACGGCAATGCCGATACATAACATCCCACATACCATCCCGAAGAAGTCAACCGCAATAACGTTTGGTTGGAAATATTCGACAGTGATGGCTCTGCCTGAAAAACCAAGTAGTTGGACCTTCATTATGGATCAGCAGCGCATTCCTTCCGACAAGACAGATATTGAGGTAGCGATCACGCAAGTGAAGGAAATCATTCCACAGCTCGCGCAACGTCCGCTCGTTTTGCTTGACCGTGGCTCTGTTTCAGTCTTTCTGTGGTGTCAGTTGAGTGGACTACCCGTCGATGTCTTAGGGAGATTGAAATGCAATCAAACTTTCTATAAGCCAGCACCTTCACATACAGGGAAAAAGGGACAACCACGCAAAGATGGGACAAAGCTGAAATTAGACGATCCTTGCACTCACAAGAGCCCTGATGAAATATGGAAGGGAGCTGATGCAAGAGGCCATTCTGTCCAGATCCACTGGTGGAAGAAGATGCACGTGAAAGATGCACGATGGCTCGACT
>VBJK01000261.1 GCA_005879655.1 Chloroflexota bacterium
CTGAAAATCTGCCTCCGAAACCAGGTGTCTTGTGTCACGATTCCAATGGCAATTGCCCGCACATCGCGTTGTCACAGGCACCAAAGCATCCTGTAGACGTGCTACCATTGCCGATTTCGCACGGACATGCTCACACATAAATAAGCTTCCTTCGTGTTTCAAGACTCGTTTGATTTCCTGTACGCCGATGCCTGGATCGCTCACCGAACAAAACACCAGCGTCACGACAACGCTATCAAAGGTGGCATCGGCGAACGGAAGCGCTTCGACAGAGGCTTGCGAAAGCTGGATCGGAATGGAGGTCATGGACAAACGGCGACGTGCGTAGGCAAGCATAGCCGGATCAGGGTCGATGGCGTCAATGCTCTCGACTCTCTCGGCAGAGTAAAAAGGGAAGTTCAGCCCTAGGCCAACGCCGACCTCCAGCGTCACTCCGTACGCTTGCCCAGCTGTGGCTTGTCGCAGTGGATCAGTGAAACGACGGACGAGGCCGCAATGGAAGAGCCATTCATAGAAGGCAGCAAAGCGCGGGTGGAAGATGGGTTGATCTGGATGCATTGTGCCTTCTCTCTGCTTTCATTTTCATCTGGCTCATCTGACCGAATCACATCTCGTGCCGATGAGAAGAGGTCACCAGCAGGCGTCTGGTTTTGTTTCCCTGCCATCATCATGATGATACTACTACTGTCAATAGTACCTTTGACAAGTGTACGAGCATCGGTTATACTCTGCAGAGGAGCAGGTTCAGCAGTGCTCTTGGAAACAGGCTGGATGGAAGGAGGAGTGCCTTCCGTTGTCATGAGGGCATATGTGATGCGAAAGCGGCACAATCAATCCCATCCTGCAAAACCATCGGCGGTGTGAATCCTGACACATCTCTGTTCCCCATGCGATGAGAGGAGAAGTCTGCGAGATGGCAACGGAACCAGAAATCAGTGTGTTTCGACCTGATCGCCCAGGGATTCGCAAAGTGCTTGGTGACTTAGAGGCCGAGATTATGGAGTTACTATGGCAACGCCCTGTCGGTCAGGGAACAGCCGTGCGCGAAATCTTTGAGATTCTCTATGAGCGGCGGCGAACCGCCTATACCACGGTGATGAATACGATGACACGGATGGCAAAGAAGCACTTGTTACGCGTGGAAAAAAACGAGCATGCCTATATCTATTACCCTGTTTTGACCCAAGAGGCATTCATCTCGCAGTTTGTCGGTCGTATTCTGGAGGACCTGTTTGTCAATTTTGCTGACGCGACACGCGAGGGCATTAACGCCTTGCCTGATCAAGAGGCAGCCCGGCGTGCACGCGGACTCCTCGATGAGATTGCCGCCCGCAGGCAGAAGGAGGAAGAAGCATAATGCACCTGTGGCTTGGCCTCTCCAGTCTCGCACTCACCTTGCTTGCCAGTGTGGTCATTCTCCAGCTTCTCCATCACCTTGGGTCCTGGAAGAGTCGCCGTCTGCTTCAGGTGGGAGTGTTACTCATTCCACTGCTTAGTCTGGCAGGAGGTATCAGTGGATTGCATCATTTCAGTGGTCTGCCCTGCCTCGTCAACTCCCCGTCGTGGGATAGCTCGCTGGAAGTGATCGTGCCTGTTAGCATGGGCTTTCTCGCACTAGGAGCCTTCGCATTTGGCCTGATACGACTGGCCTTGATGGGCTACCTCGTCAAGCGGAAAGGCATGCCTGCATCTGACGATCTGCGCATCTGTGCAGAGGCACTGGCACAAGGGCTTGGTGTGCGGCCCGTGCGAGTGGTTCTTACCGTCGCAGATCGGCCCATCTCCTTTGTTTCAGGCATCTTTCGACCTACTGTGCTCCTCTCCACCTGGATGCTCTCGCACCTGGACCAGCGCGAACTTGAGGCGGTGCTCGTGCACGAGATGGAGCATGTAGCACGATGGGATTATCTCGTCAATTGGATAACGCTCATACTGCGTGATGCGTTTTTCTACTTCCCCACCAGTTGGTTAGCCTATCAGCAATTGCAGCAGGAAAAAGAACTGGCCTGTGACGAACACGTGGTACGGACTACACGTCGTCCCCTCGCACTGGCCAGTGCCCTCACCAAGGTCTGGCTGCACGCCGTCCAGATGCCTGGATGGACGAGGTGGGGATCAGCTCAGCCGCTAACTGATCAGAGTACCCCCTTGCAGAGGAGGATCGAGCGATTGCTCTCGACCTCTCCTTCTGGGTTGACGACGAGTGCGGTGCCCGTTCTCCAGACTCCTTCGAGAGGAACGCTTGGAAGCAGACTTCTGCTGCTTCTGCTCATCGTGACGATAGAGATCATCAATGTGACGGCGATGCTTACCCTCATGGGGTGTGGTCCAGCAGCACTCCTACCCAAATTGTTATAACGTGAGGAGAATGATGACCAAGACAAGATCGAAAAGTTCTAAACGAACGATGCGGGCCAAGCAGCAGAACACCAGCGATAGCCTCCCTCATAGGCATGAATTGCTCACTGCATTTGAGAGGGAAGAGACAAAACCCCAGGTGAACCATGTCACCAGAGAGCATCGGCCTCAAACAGCCCTTTTTCAAGCTGAGGGAATGCACTGCGCAAGCTGTGCTATCGTGATCGAACGCAAGCTCAAGAAGGTTGAAGGAGTAACTGACGTGCGCGTTGACTCTTTCACCGGAAAGGTCGAGCTTGTCGGCGCTCCGATGCCTTCATTGTCCAATTTGCAAAATGCTGTCAAAGATAATGGATATACCATTCTTCGGGGGAAGCGGCCCGGTTTCAAAACAAGGGCCTTCCAAAAAAATGCCAGCCAAGACTATTGGGAAATTAGCATCATCTTGCTTGTTCTCCTTGCGCTCTATGAGATCCTCTTGCTTTTCGGATTAGCCCCCGAAAATATTACCATTGCGCGCAATATGAGCTATGGTATCATCTTCCTGCTTGGCCTGACTGCCTCCGTTTCGTCCTGTATGGCGACTGCTGGTGGATTGCTGGTTGGGATGACCGCTACCGTTTCAGGGCAACAGATGGTATCACCTCGTCTTGAGAAGATCAAAACCTCTTGCTTTTTTAACATTGGGCGTGTTGTTTCCTATACTCTCTTTGGAGCACTGATCGGAGCACTTGGCTCTACTTTGACTCTTTCTCCACGAGTTGGAGGGATTGTCACGATTGTGGCAAGCGTCGTGATGGTGCTTTTGGGTGTCCAACTGCTCAATCTCTTTCCGTGGACACGAATGCTCCAACCCCGCATGCCACAGTTTCTGGTTCATGGCCTCTATGATTTCAGCCAGAAAAGATCGAAAGTGGCGTCATTGCTTGTTGGTGCAGCTACCTTCTTCTTGCCCTGCGGGTTTACTCAGGCTTTGCAGTTTTATGCATTAAGCCAAAAAAGCGCCCTCGGCGGTGCTCTGACGATGCTGGTCTTTTCTCTGGGAACGGCTCCAGCTTTACTTTCGCTCAGTGGTCTGACAAGCATCTTTAAGGGGACAATGCAGTGTTATATGATGAAAGGTGCGGGTGTCCTCGTTCTGGTAATTGGTCTGGTGAGTTTGAATAGTGGATTAAGTCTTACAGGAGTTTCGCTTCCCTCTCCGGTAGCGCTTCTGCAACAACTTGGTGCGGGAAGCCAAGAGCAAACGGGAAGCGTTGTGGCCACCATTAGCGATGGGAAACAGCATGTCTCGATGAAGGTCACAGGGTTAGTCTACACGCCCAGTCAGATTACGCTGGCTCAAGGTATACCCGTTGAATGGAGTATTGATGCAAGCCAAGCCAGGGCATGTGCGCGTGTCCTTGTCATTCCGGCTCTGGGATTGACCTTCGATTTATCTGCGCCCGGCCCACAAACGATCAGATTTGTGCCCAAGGATTTGGGAACCTTTCGCTTCCTGTGTCCCATGTCAATGACAACCCCTAGTGCGGCTTTGACCGTTGTACCCCATCTGCCAAAAGAGACCGTTGTGCCCAATCCAAAGGTCGAGCAGCCGTGATTGAGTTGGGAAGAATTGTCCCCTTGCTTCCTCTCTAGGAGTGAAGATGGGAGATGGCGTTGCTTGCCACCTCCCGTCTTCACTTCTCTAGCGACGCGACCCCTCTCTTTCGTGATAGGGAAGCCAATATCATCAAGCACTTGCTCAATGTGATGCTGGGTCACCTTTTCAGGATCATAAGTGACTTCGACCTGCTTTGAGGGAATGTCTACCCAGTAGCTGCTGACTCCGGCGACGTTCCCTAATGCCCCCTCAATAGCACGTTGACATGTCTCACACGAAATGTCTGGAGCAACAAGAGTTGTTGTCTGCATATGATCTATCCTTCCTTTCTACCGTTCAAAGCGTCGCAGTCGCAATGAATTACTGACGACTGT
>VBJK01000262.1 GCA_005879655.1 Chloroflexota bacterium
ATTTATTCTCTCTTATGAGAAAGAATATTTAACTCTGACCTGAGAAACGAAGATGTTACATGGCTCATGGTTGGGGACCAGCGTCGAGTATCTTGCGTGATGGGAGAGGGATTGTAAAGGGGAAGACGGACCAGTCAGGGGTTTATATAAGCAATCTGGTGTGAGACATCGTCCTTGTTTATAAGGAAAGCGGAGCCATTACAAACTTACTGCTTGATTGATAACGATAAGGAGATCAGCCCTCTTTTCATCGCTTTAATGCTGCTTTAGATCGCTTATTATTTAGGTAGGAAACTCAGAGGAAAGTCCAGTGTCTCAACAAGTTATGGAAAAAGTGGTGGCACAAAAAAAACGAATATTAAAAAAAGCATTTGTATGTTCGGTACATTTTTGACAATACCAGTACCTTGACGTGGCTTACCTTACCATGTTATACTCCTGCTATATATGGCGGATGAAAGTCTGCAAAAAGGTAAGGTAGCGCACTCCGGCAAAGATTGGCGCTACCTCTAATTAATGTTGACGAGAGGCACGGCACCTTCTCTATTTAAGTATATCAGAAACAGGAGTTTTCTGCAATTAGATAAGCTTAGCAGCAGTGTGCCATGCCTCCTAGTTCTTAGCAGAAAGGAGATATACTGACATTATGGAGAATCAAGAGCAGCTCTTATCCGAGGCACTGCAAAAGGCAGTCCAAGTTGTCGATACAATCGAGGAGCGCTATCGAGAAGCTGCATTCCCTATCGTTTTACAAGCTCTTCTTGGAACTTCTACAAACCAGAACGTTCCTGGTGCAAACTATCAGGAAAGCAATGGATTTTCTACACCAAAACCTGCTCTATCACCCACCTTGTCGGTAAATGAGTTTTTTCATCGAGTTAACGCTGAAACTCATACAGCTCGCTTTGTAACCGCTGCCTATTACCTTTTGCATACAGGCAAAGCAGAACAATTCACGCAAGTAGATATCCTTGAAATCTACCGCAAGTTACGCCAACCTCAGCCAAAGAATCCGGCAGATGTCATGAGTCAGTGCATTAGGAAAGCGCACATTATTGATGCCCCAAGTAATGGGGATAAGCAAAAATATTGGGTTATTAGCTCTGAGGGAGAGAAGTTCGTGGAGGGTTTGCTACGTGATCACGCAAGCAGCAGCAACACAGTCGTTGGATAGACTAAGAATCGCTTTGATCGTAAAATTTCCATCTGAGAAGGTGGATGAAATCCTGAAGCACTACAATATTCTCCGCAGAGAAGCTCGCCTTGAGCATTGGGAGACATGCCTCGTCAACGGAGGGAAATTCGTCGAAGCTGTTTTAAAGTGTTTTCACTATCTATGTACAGGAACAGAGCTAGATGCTATAAAGGCTAATGATGAGATAAAGCGCTTAGAGAACGCTACTCATTTGAGTGACTTTGAAAGATTAACTGTTTCACGTGCACTAAGGCTCATGTATGAGTTTCGGAATAAACGTGGTGGTGCTCACAACTCATCGTTCGATCCAATTAAGACAGATTGTGCATTGGTAGTAGCGATTTCTAATTGGGTAATGGAAGAGCTTACTCGCCTTTATCTGACGAATGATGCTACCGCAGCAAAGGCTCGTCTGGTCTTAAGACCTGGTCTGTCTGCAAGAATACAACTGGAGATCCTTTTGTATCGGGAGTTCCCTGCACGCTGTGCTATCAAAGATCTGATACGCTGGGTCCATGATCACAGTATGGAAAATATTCGCGTCACACTGCGTTCTATGAGACAAAAGAATCTTGTGCATGAGACGGATGCAGGATGGAAGTTGACTGAGTCCGGTATGCAAGAAGCTGAAGCTGAGATTAACAAATTGCACAGTACCCCGGACAACGCAAAGCTAGTCATTAGGAGAAAGGCGAAAGGAGCCAAGCATGCTAGAAAGTGATATCAACAATATAGGTCAGTTCGCTATTAAGGTGCGCGTAGGAAGTGCTGAGATAGAGGTTTCTGCGCCAGATAAGGATTTTGTTCTTAATGAGAGCAATCGTCTGATAGAGCAATTTAAACTGGACGCTGTTGCATCACTTTCAACTCACGTAGAAATAATTCAAGGTGAAGTGGCTGCACTGCCAGAGGCTCCACGAAATCGAGTGGAGAAACCACAAACTTTAGCTGAGTTTTTTAGACAGTTTGTTGGCCTACAAACCAACCTTGATAAAACCTTGGTTTTTGGATATTGGTGTGAGATTAAACAGAGTCAACCACATTTCACCTCTGAGGATATTCTAGCTAGGTATAAGGAGGCCAAGGAAGCGCAGCCTCAGAATATCAAACGTGATCTAGGTTCGTTGGTATCAAAAGGATTTCTACTATCACCAGATAAATCTAATGATGGAGCGCTAACATATAGCCTTTCAAATTCTGGAATAAAAGAAGTGGAAGCAAAAATGTCTCAAAAGTAGAGTAAAAAATAGATCATTCCTTCACGAATACGTATCAGAAAGGCTTTGATGTAAGCTGCTTCAGGATGCGCAGGCCACCCACTCCTTCCAGTAGGTGCAACTGTCCCCAGATTGGGGACAGTTGAGAATTATTCTTTTTTGCTCTCTCTAAAAGCCTAGCAAAGCATAAGATCAGGTCTCCAATGTCGGAAACCTGATCTCAGCAGCCTAACAGTAGAACTTCTCCTAAACTACCTCAGCATCAACTCCGCAGCCCGCTGCGCCACACCCACTAGCCAGAAAGGCAATACCGTCCCCATCGCCAGCGTACCAATTACCGCCAGACTCAGCGAGAGCCACGTCATCCACGATAGCTTACCAACCACCACCGGCTCAACCTCCGTAGCTGGCGGAACAGCTGTCTTAGCCAATTTGGCAGTCGATGGCTTCTCCGCAACAGCCGTAGCAGAACGTGCAGCCGCCAAGCCACCAGTCACACGAGCCTTTGCAGGCACACGACGCACAGCGCGAGACTCTGGTACAGGCACAGTCGGCAAGGATGCTGCCGGAGCGGCCTCCTGCTCCATAAACATCGTCGCAATCACACGCAGATAGTAGTACATACCCAGCACACTCGCCAGCACGCTGATAATCAGCAGATCTACATGACCCCCCTGGAGAGCTGCATAGAAGATGTAGTATTTCGCAGCGAAACCCGCCATCGGTGGGAAGCCCGCCAGCGCTAACAGGAAGAAGGCCAGTAGACCAGCCAGCGTCGGAAATGCCCCCAGGTTCATAAATGTATAGCACAGCAAGTAGAAGAGAATAGCAGAGATACCAATCCTGCCACCAATGACCACGCCAATCAACAAGTAACCAGCGTGCGCAATGCTCGAATAGGCGAGCAGACGTTTAGCATTACTCTGCCCTACCGCCATGATATTACCGCCGATGATCGTGAGGATGGCAATCACCCACACGATCGGCTCCCAGGTGTTATACAGCGCTTGGAAGACGATGTCGAAGACACGCGCAAACGCAATGATCGCCGCCGCCTTAGTGCCAACCGACATAAAGGCCGTCACCGGAGCAGGGGCACCCTGATATACATCGGGCGTCCACGCCTGGAAAGGAATCGCCGAGACCTTGAAGGCAAAACCAACCCCTAGCAAGCCCAGGGCAATCCAGAGCAATGTGGAAGAGTGATGGCCAGCCTTTAGCAGATCCACAGCTTGCTTGACCCCGTTAAAAGAGGTCTGCCCGGTCGCACCATAGGTCATGGCGATACCGTAGAGCAAGAAGGCTGAGGCAAACGAGCTGAGTAGGAAATACTTCATGCCCGCTTCCTGCGACGCTTTGCGGCGGGCCACAAAGCCACACAGGACGTATAGGGCCAGTGAGAGCATCTCAATACCCAGAAAGATCATCACGAAACTTGTTGCCGCCGCCATCAGCATCATGCCAACCGTCGCCATCAGCATGAGAGCATAGTATTCACCCTGATGGACTAATTTTAAACGTTTCAGATAGGCGGGCGATAAGAGTATACCGAGTCCGCTTGCGCTCAGGATAATGAGGTAGCCGTAGAGCGTCCCCCAGTCGGAACCTACCATGTGATTGAACGCCTGCTGCTGGTCACTTACTATAAAGAGCCAGATCGTCGCACCAATAGCACCAAGAATACTTAAGAACGACAGTATCGGCAAGACAGCGAAGTTTTGTGGTCCGCTATGCTTCGTGCGCGCTCCCTCGTGCGGCAAGAGGATATCGACGATCATGACAACGAGTGCCATGCCCACTAGTACCAACACTGGCGCTATACGTCCCCAATCTTGCGGGGAGACGGTAAATGTAAATGTCATCGAACTATAACCTCGTATCAAATCAGCCACCCACCGCCAAGGCAACCACCGTCAGGGCAACCACAAGGGATTGCCCCTACAATGGTACGAACTGCAAGCCCATCCGTCATCCATTGTAGGGGCAATCCCTTGTGGTTGCCCTGACGGTGGGGTGGGGGCTACGGTTTATTTCACAAACGCGTTGCCCAGGCTCTGCATGGTGTTTAGCACAGAACTATGCAATAGAAAGGTTAACGGCGCAGGCTGCAAGCCAATATAAAAGATCAATGCCAGTAATGGAAGTAAGATCAGGAACTCATTTACGCTCATATCGCTCAACGTGCCCTTGCGTATCACCCCTCCCACTGGTCCACTTTTCGGCAACTGGTTGTGCATGATGCCCTGGAAGAAACGCAGCATATACCACGCCGCCGGAACTACTACGATTGTTCCCAGCACGCCAAAGGTGACATTACTACGGAAAACCCCCAGCAGTGCCAGGAACTCGCCTGCGAAGCTATTCAGACCAGGTAGCCCCAATGAAGAGAGCGCCGCAATAAACATCACGGTCGCTAACACAGGAATACGTACAGCCAACCCACCGAAGTCACTCAGGCGGCGTGTGCCCGTACGTTCTTCAATAAAGCCCGCGCTGAGGAAGAGCGCACCAGTCGTGATACCGTGATTGACCATCTGCAACACTGATCCTTCAACCCCTTGCGTATTGAAGGCGAACATGCCAAGCACGATCACGCCCAGATGGCTGATACTCGAATAACCAAGCAAACGCTTTACATCCGTCTGCACCAGGGCCAGTACCGCACAGTAAAGGATGCCGATGACCGCCAGGATATTAAAGAGCGGTGCCAGATTGTGTACAGCCTGGGGGAAGAGTGGGATACAGAGCCGCAATAGACCATAGGCTCCTGCCTTAGACATGGCACCGGCCAGCATCGCGGTTACTGGTGCTGGCGCTTCACTATAGGCATCAGGCAGCCAGCTATGGAATGGCACCAGCGGCACCTTGACGACAAATGCCGCTGCAAAGGCCAGTAGTAGCCAGGTCTGGGTGACAATACTCAAATCCGAACGACAGGTCGCAATCCCGCTGTTCGCATTGAGTACACCATTGGTTAATGCACTCAGGTCAAGCGTATAGGCACAACCTGCACCCGCACTTTGTTGGTGGAAGTAGCCCAACGCGATGATGCCTGCCAGCATGAGCAAGCTACCTACAGAGGTGTAGAGCACAAACTTGAATGCGGCATAGATGCGACGCTCACCGCCCCAGCTACCCAATAGGAAGTAAGCGGGAATCAGCATCACTTCCCAGAAAATGTAGAACAGGAAAAGATTACTGGCCAGGAACACGCCAATGATGCCACTCTCCAGCAGCAACATGAAGGCCATGTAATTCTTGACTTTTTTCTCTACACCGAATGATGCACCGATACAAACGACTGCTAGCAGCGCTGTTAGCACGGCGAGTAGCGCGCTGATGCCATCTAAGTTGAGCGTATAGTTAATACCAATGCTCGGTATCCAGGGCAGCTCTTCTTTAAAGCTGGACGTACCAAAGAAGCCCACTGCATTTGACGAATAGATCAACGTTGTCCCCAGCATGAGCAGCAGATTGGCTAGGGCCACAGCAAGTGCAGTCCAACGTATAGCAGTATGCTGGTCCTTGGGAAAGAACAGGAGGGCGATGCCCCCTACTAGTGGCAAGAAGATAATCGCTGATAGAAGGAACATGATCACTACCCCCTCACCGCGTAATAAACGACAATCAAGACAACACCGAGCAAGATGACCAGTGCATAGTTACGCATGTAACCGGTCTGCAAGCGGCGCAACAATACACTGACAGCACGGAACAGCCACGCAAGACCCCGGCTACCGCTGTCGAGTATACTGCCCTCGATAAAGCCCGTACCGATGAGACGGCCAATGCCCAGGATCGGTTTGACAATCACTGCATCACATAGCTCATCGACATAATATTTATGGAAGACGAATTGATACAGCGGATTCTTGTTCTCTTTATAGACAAACCCTTTGCGATAGAGCAGCCAGGCAATTAAGATACCCAGTAGCGCCACAGCCACACTCACACCAGTCGAGATCAGATCGATTCTGAGTGGCGTCTCGCTTAGGCCCAATACGGGAGACAGGAACCCACTCAGCGGATTCCAGACGAAACCCAGGAAGCCACCAACTACGGCGAGTATTGCAAGGATTACTAGCGGCACCGACATCACAGCTGGCACTTCGTAAATGTCATAGTAAGCCACAGGACTCCCATGACCATGACCCACACCCTCTTCTTTTTCCACTTCATCATCCTCTTCAGTGTGACGAGCAGGCACGACAGCAGCGCCGCGATAGTTGCCCAGGAAGATCCCAAAGAAGAGACGGAACATATAAAATGCGGTCAGGCCAGCCGTCAAGACACCTACACCCCACAGCACATAGAACCAGCTATTGCCAGTTGCCACCGCCTCCTGCAATGCCGCCCCCAGAATCCCATCCTTACTCCAGAAACCAGAAAAAGGAGGGATACCACTGATAGCAAGCGTGGCAATCAGGAAGGTCCAGAATGTTATGGGTAAACGTTGACGCAAGCCCCCCATCTTACGCATATCTTGCTCACCGGCCAGAGCGTGAATAATCGCACCTGCGCCCAGGAAGAGCAATGCTTTGAAGTATGCGTGAGTGGTGAGATGGAAGATACCAGAGCTATAGTTGCCCACACCCTCACCCATGAACATATAGCCCAGCTGGCTAATCGTCGAATAGGCCAGCACACGTTTGATGTCGAGCTGGAAAAGCGCGATAGTCGCCGCAAAGAGCGCCGTCGCCCCACCGATACCCGCCACCACAGATAGCGCGATAGGCGCATTTGCAAACAGCACATGAGCACGCGCAACCAAGTAGACACCAGCCGTCACCATAGTTGCGGCATGGATCAACGCACTAACAGGTGTCGGGCCTTCCATGGCATCCGGCAACCACATGTAGAGCGGCAACTGTGCAGATTTGGCGGCACAGGCTACGAAGAGCAAGAGCGCAATCGCCGTAGCCGTCCCACTGCCAGCTGCAACTTTATGTACATCGCTGAAGACATCCTGATAGTTCAGACTGCCATAGTTGGTGAACAGTAAGAAGATGGCCAACATCAGGCCCAGGTCGCCGATAATG
>VBJK01000263.1 GCA_005879655.1 Chloroflexota bacterium
TGTCGTATTACTCTACTCGTCGGGTAGCACAAGTATACCTGATGAGAGCCTCTCGTGCAAGATGCAAGAGCATTTGGCGAGCTGGACCTGCTTGACAAACTGGGTCTTCACCCTCTAGTATGAGCATGGGGAAGCAAATAGCCCACAGATCGGCGGCCCATTCACGCACACGGCACAAGCCGAGAACGATGCATTTCACCTTATAAACAAATGAGGCGTCCATGACAAGTAGCAGCAAAAAGAAACGACAACAGCGAGCACAAAGCCTACAAGCTCTGGCAAGAGAGCGCCAGCGCCAACGAGAGTTGCGTCAACAAACCCTTGCCTTGCGTGCAGAAAAACGGTGGAGTAACACACTGCGCCAGCTCGACATGCTTGGAGCGCAAGTCCAGACGCAGGAGCAAATGGTCGATGGCATTTCTCAGACGTTCTACGCAGTCACCTACGAGGGACAGGTCCATCAGTTCCCAACGCGCTCTCGTCTGCAGCGCTGGTTTAAGCCAAAGCGGAAACGACAAGAAGAAGAACAGATGAGTTGGGCCGAGCGGCATGTCCAGTGGATGATTGATAACAATTGTGATGACCACGGTAATCCCTGGCCCTCCGATGAACTGGATTGAACCGGATGTACTTCTGGCAGTGCCCTCTGTTTTCGAGAAGAGAGCGGCCTGTTCACTGAAAGGAGAGGAATGCGTTTATCGCCAGAACAAGTCGAGCGCTTCTACCACATCTGGTTTGCGTTGCTACGTTTCGTCAACGAGCAGCGCCAGCTCATCTCTGAATTCCCTACCAGTGGTGAAGAGGGAGAACTTTCAACTAGCGATGAGTTACAGCTGCGCGATGCATTATGGGCTGACGAGAGCCTGCTCCAACAGTTTCTTGCTACCAACCCCGCTGGTCTAGGAGTCCAAGACTTGGCCGTGGTCGAGAGTTGGCAGGCTCGACTGGCTGGGAGCTTCTTTGTCGTGCGTGCACTCAAAACCTCAACGGTATTCCTCTCCGATCATCCTCCCCAACATGCTTATGCTGTGCTCGGACTGCTCAGATCCGTTGAGGAGGCAGCGGGCTTGCCTCTGCCATTCTACACCCAAGCAGTGCTCTTGCCCTTTGAAGGCAGGATCACCTATGACGGCCTTTTACGCTCCTATAACGCCGTCTTCGGCCCAGGTATCCGTCGAAGCCTAAACGAAAGCTACCGCAACGCCGTGGAGCGAGAAGGTCTTATCACTTCCCTCACGCCATCAGAGCTGAGTCTGAACGAGCAACGCACCCTCGTCCAGGATCGCAATGCGAAGCTCTTGCAAGTGTTTCGTAAACATCTGGTCAAAACGGGCCTGAGTCTGAAAATGACAGAGGAGCATACTGCAAACATCGCAGCATTCGCACAGGCGATGCTCACGAGAGAGGACCCACCACGAGGATTGTTCGATATGACGGTGGAAGACGTGCAAACATTCCTGCATACTGCAAGGACCAAAACCACCATTACTAGCTTTAAACGCTTCATCCGTTTTCTCTTGGAGACTGGACGCATGAAACTTGAGCAAACCCAAGCCCTGCAAGAAGTACTCAAACAGACATAGGCTGACCTTCCCCACCTTTCACCCGGCTCTCATCGGCTGCCGAATGGTCTTCATTCATTTCCGCTGCTCACAAGCCTGATCACACACATCACCGACGATGCTACAACCATGCCTTGAACGGGTCCGCTCAAGTTGTGCGGCGATGGCAGTCAATGTGAAGCCACCCAGACATCCCGCATGTCAACGATCCGCCAAGGCTCCTCATTTGTGCTCACCTTGCACCACCATGCCACTTCAGCTCATTATCAATGGCCACTTATCGAGAGCCATCATCTTGCATCGATAATCGATAGTAGCCACTGACTGCACGGTCTCGACCGTCATGCACATCGTGCTACAGCGGGTTCGATGGACTGCCATCGATGACCCTGATCTACACTGGCTCACCCAAAGTCTCGCCAACGCCATCCATTGCCCTGCCAACGAACCTCAGCGATACACCACGCACATCATCGACGAGACGCAGAGCGAGCCACGTGAGCCGCTCGGTCTGCGTCGTTGGTTCTGCGTCACGCGTTGGGGTCATCGCCGTCAGAGCGCTCTACTGCCTCCACGAGCCGTCCAGCGTTCGCCACGACTTACCAATGCGAACACAAGCGTTTCTATTACACACGACGCTGATCAATACACAACGACGGTCTCACACTCTTAGCTGTTGAAGTTCCTTTTGTCACAGAACTGCCCAGTGGGTGTCATGGTTACACATTGGACTGCTTGTCCTGCAATACTCATGCCCGTCGCATCGCATCGATGATCCTGATCCACGCTGACGCTCCTTGCACCACGCCGCGACTCCACGGATCAACAATGGCTCAGCATTGCTCCTCATCGTGTTCCATCGCTTCTCTGTGCCAAATGCCCGTCTATCATCGCTCATTCGCTCTCGTTCGTTGTACACCGCAGGCACCACTCTGAAGCTGGACAGATCAGCAATGGGCTTACATTGGATGACAACTGCCCGCGCTCAGCTGCATTGGTCTCCCTGATCGAGGCTCGGCTTGCCATTGGAGGCAATGGCGGAACGCGTCTGGCCACTGGTGCCCGTCGTTTTTCCATGAGCACCAATGCGAACACAAGCGCTCTCATTGCACAACCACGCTATTTCGTCCTATCACCAATGGCTGCTCATTCTTCTCCATCGTGTTGCATCGATCACTGTGAGAGCCATGGACTGCACTCTATAGACCGTCATGCACATCGGATCACAGCGCGTTCGTTGTACTGCCATTGATGACCCTGATCCACGATAGCTCGCCGTTGTAAGCCCTCGCCATTCATTGCCATGCGAGCGCAACCACAGCGATCCGCCACGCACCTCATCGACTCTCGATGAGCGAGCCATGGGAGCCGCTCGGCCTGCGTTGTTGGTTCGGCGCAATGCGTTGGC
This sequence comes from Chloroflexota bacterium, assembly GCA_005879655.1. The sequence continues at coordinate 2,971 of VBJK01000263.1, forward strand.
GTCTGCGCCGTTTGCCGTAGAGCCTGCTCGTCATCCAGGAGCTGACCCGGTTCACATTGGGAGCATCAGTCATCTCCACGATCCGCCAATGCGAACACAAGCGCTCGCATTGCACCACCACGAGGCTACACGCATCATCAATGGCCGCTCATTCTTCACCATCCTGTCACGTTGATGACCCCTGCCACGCCGCTTTGTGGCCAGGCTTGCCCTGATCTAAGCTGGCTCACCATCGCACCATGATGGAGCTGGATGGCTCAACGATGGGCTTGAGTTGAAGGTCCTTGAGCTCCATTGCTGATCCATGGTTGCCACACCCCTCCATTGCATACCCGTGATGCACATCGGATCATGAGCTGCTTCTTTGATGAGCAATAGTGGCCCTCATCTACGCTGGCTCCCGTTGCACCACGCCGCTGCTCAATGGATCAGCATTGCTCCTCATCACGTTGCATTGCTCTTTTGTGCCAATTGCCCACCTGTCATCGCTTATTCTTTGCAGTTCGTTGTACACCGCAGGCACCACGGCACACTTCGACGGATGAACGACGGTTTGTGGTTGCCTTTGTCCTGCACTGTATGGCTGTTCTATGTATAGAATTATGCCAGGTTCGCCGTGTCTTATTGTGTCACGTGATCAGCGATGACTCCCTACTATGCCAAGCTGTACGTCTGTGCTACATCGTTGGCTCTGCCGCAAACTGCCCCGTCAATCTGTTGACTGTGAGAATGCAATATGCTCAAAAATTGCAGACAA
>VBJK01000264.1 GCA_005879655.1 Chloroflexota bacterium
GAAGCCAAAGATGGGCTACCCAAGGTGAGTACTTTCACCATCTGCAAGATCTTGCACGAGGCAGGTTCTAGCTGGCAACTCGACCGGAGCTGGTTTGACACCGGTGTAGTCAAACGCAAACGCAAAGCAGGAACAGTCACCGTCAAGGACCCTGAAAGCGACGCAAAAAAAAACTGATCGAGCGGGTGTACCAGTTGGGGGAGCAACTCGGCTTAGCCGTGTGCTGCCAGGACGAAGCCGGACCCTATCATAGGGGCCTTCCGAAAATAAAATGATCATGTTAGTTGAGGTTTGATGGTATAATTCCAATCTCCGTGGAAGGAGTCACGTATAAGGTTAAGAGAGATCACTTCTTTCTTTGTTACATGAATACCTGTAGGATAAGTATTGGAATCCTTAACGGCAGTAACAGTTAAACCTTTGTCATTGGTGGTGCTAGAGATAAGATGGAGAACGATCTCAAGAGAAACGAGAGGTGTTGCCCTCCAATTAATGGAAATGAAGGAAAAGAGCTGATGTTCAATCTTGTTCCATTTGCTGGTACCTGGCGGATAATGAGTAACCGTAATGGTGAGCTGTTCTTCATTGGCAAACTCTTGTAACTTTTTCTTCCATAAGTTGTTTCTTGCGCCATTGGAACTACCACCGTCAGAAGTGATCAACAGTTCCTTTTTGTGGGGATAGAGGCTTTTACCGATCTGTTGCCACCATCTCCTGATACTTTCTACCGCAAACTCTGCTGTCTCATGATCGATGCCAACGTTGACGAACCCGGTCTTGTGGACGAGATCGTAGATCCCATATGGCACTGCTTTCCCATCAGCAAGAGAAGCAAAGTCATAGACATTGACACATGTATTCTCGCCTTTTGCCTGCCATTCACGCCCATTATTCTTGAAATTACCAAGAAGTTCCTTCTTCTTACAATCAACAGAGATAGCTGGATTTCCTTTCCTTTTGAACTCCTCGCACTTCTCTGCAATATGTTCAAATTGCGCATGACGATCAGGATGCTGCATTCCTTCAATCGTTCTCTTATTTGCTTTTAGCGAAAAATGTTCCTTATGTAGCAGTTCCGCCAAAGCTGACTTTTTGATGCTGTGTCCACGAGCCTCCAGTTCTTTCACCAGATGTGACAACGATTTGTTCGTCCACTGCACATTGCTCATCGGATCTCCGAGAGGTCTGCAATATCGCATCTAAATCCTCAAGTAAGGTGCTGTCGCGTTCCACTAGCGGTTTTCTTCCTCCTCCTTTTTTTCTCACCCGCTCGCCTTCTTGGTATACATCTCCTGCTGCTATTTCTCTCATACCGCTTCTTACTGTATTTTCACTAACCTTTGCCTCTCTCGCTACTTCTGCTATATTACCTCGTTCCTCTGCCTCCATTGCCACATACTGCCTCCACTGCTTTTCATTGAGGCTTTCTCTCATCTGCGCGTATTTCTGTTCTTTTGAAAGCGTTTCCATCCCAAAAGTGTAGCAGATTTTTCCCTTACGCTTCAAGTTGTTTTCGGAAGGCCCCAGAGGCGATACGCTTCCCTGAAGGCTCCCACCCTACACTAATTACCCAGTTAGTATGACCTCTATAAGTCATCAGAACGCTCCCACTGTTAGCGTCCCACACCTGTACCGTAGTATCCCAAGAACCAGAGGCAACACGCTTGCCATCCAGCGACCACACTACACTCGTTATACTGTCACTATGACCCCTATAGGTCAGCAGAACACTCCCGCTACTTGCATCCCACACCTGTACCGTGCCATCTCGATTCCTTGAACCAGAGGCAATCCGCTTACCATCCGGCGACCACGCCACACTCCATACAGCGTTGCTATGGCCCCTATAGATCAGCAGACCTTTCCCACTAATTGCTTCCCACACCTGCACCGTATTATCATCACCCCCGGAGGCAATCCGCTTGCCATCCGGCGACCACACTACACTATCTACAGCGTTGCTATGGCCTCTGTAGGTAGAAAGAAGCCCTGGAATCGGATGAAGGCTTTTTGGCAGGCTTGCACCTTCATAAAGCTGAGTCATGAAAAAGCCTGTTCCGGCCATTCCTACCACCCCGGTCACACCTACCAGACCAATAAGCAACGTACGTCGCCCTTCATGCTCTCTCTCCTTGAGACTAGCTTGCAAAAAGCCATCTTCCTCAAGGCTTAGCAGATTCGCCTTCCTCCATCTGAGTGCCATCATCAGTTGAGAACCGCGATAGAGCCGATCTGCTGGCTGCCTATATCGATTCCACAAAGCCGCATCCTCACTGATCGCTTGCTGCAAGCGCATCTCATCGCGTGCTCCGTGTAACCAGTCCTGCAAACGCATCCATGCCTGGATTAACGCTTCATGGCTCACTTCGACGGTTGACACCCCTGCCACAGTGTTCGTGGTGAGCAGACGCGCTTTGGTGAATGCATTGGTCACTTCCGCTAATTTCGCTGTTTCTTCGGCATCGACAACCACTAATTCCGAGAGCACCACCCTACGCCTCGTGGCATCCTCTACCACTGTTCCTGCATTGATCAAGCGTAAGAAGAGCGCACGCGCCAGCCGTTGATGATGCTCTGTAGACAAAGATTGGTAGGTTGCTTCGGCGTGCTGGGCCAGTGCTCCTTTAACTCCACCGATCTCATGATAGGCTTGCTGCGTGAGCATCCGATCTTCTCGACACTCAAAGAGCTGATTGAGGGTAAACTGCAACAGCGGCAGTGCGCCTACCTGACCTTGCACCTCAAAGAGCAGATCGCCGACCAGACCATCCTCAAACGTCAGCTGCGCATCGGGTAACTGAGCAGGTCGCTCGATTACTGCTCGCAGGTCTCGCATTTCTAATACATACACCATGACATGCCATGCATCAATGAGCCTTCCTAGCTCCGGGTACTGCGAGAGACGATCATAAAAATCGGCTCGTAAGGTCAGGACTACCATCAATGGACCATGGGGTTCGCTCACAGCAGCAAGCAAGATATCGATGAATTGTTGTCTCTGATCTTCCTTGGCTGTCTGGGTAAAGAGTTCCTCAAACTGATCGATGATGAGTAAAACGCTCACACCAGCTTGCTTGACATACGCCGTCAGTAACAAATGCAGCCCTCGTGCCGAATCATCTTCCAAATCTTCGCGGATGCTTTTAGGACTGCGTTCGGGAAAGAGTTCGGTGAGTGTCAGCATCAAGGCTTCAAGAGGATATTTCCCTGGAAGCATTGGGGGACGAATGATCCAGTCTTGACTGCCAGGAAGCGCTCCTTGTCCGAGTTTGGGCAACAGACCCGCCATCACCACACTGGACTTGCCCGATCCACTCGGCCCCAGAACAGTGAGCAGACGCACAGGTGCTTGCTGCTGTTGTTCCTGCGCGCACAATGCTCCCATCTTCTCAACCAATTCCTCGATGAGACGATCCCGACCAAAGAAGTCGGCTGCATCTTCAACGCGAAATGCCCGTAAACCTTTGTAGGGATTGCGAGGTGCAGGCAACGTTGTCGCTGGCGGAAGTGCCTGGGAAGCTTGAGAGGCAGAGAAAGAAGTCTGCTTAAAAAGCGCCTGAACAAGCTCTTGCAGTGCTGTCTCGTACCGCTCCCCACGAGCATCAATGCAAGGCAGATGGCTCCAACCTGTCGGCATCACTTCCACCAAATGGTCCCCCTGCATCCAGAACACGTAGACCCTGCGCTGATACATCTGGGCGATACTCAGTGCTTCCTTGACCCATCGAGAACGCCGTGTAGAGGCAGAGGCGATCAAAATCACCGCAGAAGCGTCACTGATAGCCTCCCGTACATCCTCACCTTCCACAGAACTGCTCTGCTTCGATGCTTGCGGATCTTTCTCTCCCAGGATGCCATGAACGCGTAGATCTTCTTTGAGACGATTGAGCAGCGACAGATTCCTGGGGGCAGAGCACAGGAATGCAGGAGCAGTGACCGAATGCTGGTCATGCAAGAGACCAAGCAGTTCAGCGGCATGTATCAGTTGAGGATTTTGACCACTGTGAGAGAGAGCCGCCTCGATCAGCTCATCCCGCCTTCCGTGCGCCTCTGCCCATCGAAGCAGTTCGTACACCATATGCTCAAGATTGCTCTCTCCCGCAAGAGCCGAGAGATTCTCCCCCAGTCCATAGGAAACCATCATCGCCAAATCCTGGCGCGTCGGATAGGCACTGATAAGAGCGTCTTGCAACTCTTTGAGCGGTGGGCCATCTCGCTTCATCATATCTTGCTCTTGCCTTCCTCGAAAAGCAACGCAGGCGGCTACAGCTCTTTCTGCGGTTTCGCTGCTTGCCCCGATCTG
>VBJK01000137.1:0-3000 GCA_005879655.1 Chloroflexota bacterium
CCGATCTGTCCCTGATAGGGCGTTAGAGTATGCGCGAAGCGTGTCTTGTCTGCATGTAGCTGTAATCCCATCCTTGCCAACCAGTGCTTGACGCGTTTGACTGCTTGTTGTAGCTCTTTGAGATCAGGGTGCAAAATCACAAAATCGTCTGCATAGCGCACCAGAAGCGGCTGTATCCTGCTATGACCGTTGTCAGAGCTTCCTGTGACCACTGCTTCCATGCCATGCAGTGCAATATTCATGAGCAGTGGCGAAAGCACACCGCCCTGAGCTATCCCCGTTTCACTGGGCAGATAGGTGTTGCCATCTATGATGCCCGCCGTGAGCCAGGCATTGATGGCCCGGTTGAGTGCAGGAAAGGTTTGCAGCTTCTCCAAGACCACGCTCTGGTTAACAGAATCGAAGGCCCCTTCGATATCGGTCTCGAAGACAAACATGGGCTGACGTTCAATGGCCACTAAAACGGCCACTATGGCATCGTGTGTGCCACGTCCAGGCCGAAAGCCATAGCTATGGGGTTCAAAGCGCACCTCCCATTCCGGTTCAAGCGCCAATTTGACCAAGGCTTGTTTGCAGCGGTCGATCATCGGCAGGATGGCAAGAGGACGCCGCTCAGCACTACCTTGCTTAGGAATCCATACCCGTCGTACTGGCATGGGAGGAGGCTGGATGCTCCACTGGTTGGGATGAATGGCCGATGCCATCGCCAGCCGCTCTTCGGCAGTCAGAGACTTGATCCCATCGACGCCCGCCGTATGCTTGCCCTGGTTCTCCTCTGTCACGCGGCGCACTGCCAATAGCCTGGCAGCTTCCGATTCCATCAAGCGCTGTTGCAGGTTGTGCATTGCTGGTTTGTCTCCACGCTGACAGGCTTGCGCAATCTGCTTTTGCATCCGCACCACTTGCTGCTCCAACGCGTTCCAGGGCAAATTGTTGCGTGCCTGCTGTGCAGCAGCGGGGGGCGTCTGTGGTGAACGCTGGTTTCCGAATACTTTTTTATCCTTCATCTGACGAAGCCTGACTCACTTTCATCAGATGTTACAGATAAAACACTTCTTGTTTCTTTGCAGCACACTCTCTCTATCCTCATAAATGCTCATAGCCCCGTTGTTTTCATAGACCAGAACGGCTATATGCCTGCGCAAATCGGTATACTGATTGACTAATACTTCTACTGCCATCGTCGCTAAGTACGTGTTCAGCGTCTTTACCGCTGGCTCTTTGATATCCTTGCCTGTAACGTAGCCTCTCTTCACCAATGCTTCTCTGATCGTCTGATCTGGATGTCTCTCGCTCGCCACCTTAATCGGATTGATGCGCTTGAGGCAGCTTAAGCATAAGTAGTCGCCCACTCTGACCGTAATCACCTCGCCACTCATATCTTCGATTTTGCTATCTTTGACCGTAATATTAACCCCGACAGAGATGAATGGCACAAAATACTGCACTGCCAACTCTTGAACCCTGAGCCTGCTGGCATGATTATCGGTGGCCACAATCATCCAATCGGAGAGTGCCAGAACTCTCTCTATCTCCTTGTCATGAACATCTCTTTTGTAGGCAGCGACAGTGGCTTTTGGATTGATGTTTGTGATATGTCTCTTGACCACATCCACCTTATAACGTTTCTGTTGAGCATCCTCGTAATATGCCCCTACCACACGGTTCAGATTCGACATCTCCAGCGTATCAGGATCGATAAGGTTGACCTCATGAAAGCCCATATGGATGAGGTGCTCGGCCACAATTGATCCCAATCCACCCACACCAATGATGGAGATGACCTGATCATGCATAATCTTGCGCATCACATCCAGACCCAATGCCAGAGTACTCCGATTGAAAAAGCTCTCCCGGTCTACCACCGTCGTTTTTTCATACGTCTCATCTCTGTCCTGGCGAAAGTCAGAACTCGCAATCTGCTCCCGACTCGTTTGCGTTTTGAGCAACGCCCTTCGGGCCACGGGAGCACCGTGATTCAATATCCATACTCTCGCTGAGTACTCTCTTTGTGAGAGCACAATACTTGCATAGTTGCTATCATCAAAATTTTCGTGCAAAAACTGAAAAAATGTTCTTTCATCTCCATCATCGGTTGCCGAGAACGAGACTCTCGTCTGCGTAAACGGATGCGTATGGACATCAATGATCGTATCGACATCGTATCTATTGGTAAGTTCAACCAATGCCTTATGGATGAAATCTTTCTTAATGCGTAAAAAGGCCACACTCTGCTGATTGTAGTCTGAGCGTGCCGGGAAGAGGATATCGACGACATTGATGATCGTGTAGCCGTCAACCCTGTGTGTTTTGCCAAGCAGAACAGCAAAATGTTCTCTTGAAAGGTCTTGCAGCAGCCTTGCCCTCAAGGCGTCAAGATCACCATGCTTAAACTTGATGAGATATCGAGAATGTGCACTCACTAGGGATTCCTTTCGTAAGCTGAAGCCAATTACTTAATTTTTAATTGATGAGGTATGTACAACCCACCCACAGAACTTCTGCGGCAGGCACACCACCTCACAGAGAGGTACCATACCGCAGAAGTTACTTGCATGTACTTAAGAATGCCTATTCATCTGTTCCAGACAAAACTTCACTGATCAGCGTAAAGTATGTCCAGAGACTATCACCCTTCCGCCAATCCCCAGGACGCTGTATCGGAGCAGGTTGCCAGCCACCAGAATTGATATAAACGCAGTACCACTTCCAGCCTTGCGTTAGCGGATCACTGCATGCTTCGTGATAGGCAGGCTGATACAGGTGTCCGTTGAGGGAGAGTGGGATATCTTCCTTGAGGTAGAAGCCGACAGGTGGTAACTCTGGGTACTCAGTAGGAAAGATAATCAACAGATCGGTTGTTCTGACAACGCTATGCCATATTGGAGGCAAGACATACTCATTGGCGATCATCCAATCTGCATGTTCTTCATCGAACGAGACGCCTTTCTTCTTAAACAACTTCTCTGCTATATCATAGACTTGCTCGGTGATGATCTG
>VBJK01000137.1:3066-16906 GCA_005879655.1 Chloroflexota bacterium
GACTGAATAGGTCTGAAAGCCATCCCTTGCTGAATTACTGGTCGCCGCCCCTGACCAGGATTCACCTGCTGTATCAGATTTTGACCAGTAATGCCCGTGGGCGGAACTTGAATCCTCCTACCATTTATGATTGCCATTAGTCAATCCTCCTTCTAGCTCATTGGCGATCAGCTTACAAATGCAACTCATCTATATGGTCAGAGAGATGATGTAGCTCATCCATATGATCAGAGACAGGTGCACCTATCTCACTATCCTCTTGATCTCTGGTCAACGGCACATCATCCTCATTGAGATCGTGCTCTTGTGATTGGATGAGATCCTGGTACAGTTCTTCCACATTGGCCTCACCCTGATCACTGCTTTGAGCAGCTAGATAGCCTTCATAGTACACAGCTAAGTCTATAAAACCCGAACTCTTGAGCAGAATGTTTGCCCCGGCTGTCTCTGTAAAAGCTGCTACCTCGACACGAACACCGGATTTCCTGACTTCGCGGATAAGTGGGATAAAATCAGAGTCACCAGTCGCCAACACAATAATGTCAGGTTTTACCTGATAGATGACCTTCAAGATATCCATGGTCATTTCAACATCAAAATTACATTTGTACGTCGCGCCAGCAATAGTACCCTTCTTGGTATTGACAATATAGCCCGCACGCCATAGCTCCTCTATATCCCCATCCGACCGATGTTCGTTCCTTGGATCTATGGGGACATAGCAATGAGCATCGATGAGAAAGCGATGCTCACCGACATATTGGAGCAAGTCGCCATAGTCCAGGCGATATCTTTTCTCCCCGGCAGCTCTGTTGATGTTTGCATAGTCCAGGAAGAAGACAACTTTTTCTTTTTCCATAATAAGTTCTCCTACTTTGAATTGATGAATTTCCATTACCATATTATCCGTAGTTGCGTAATTCATTGCGCTGCGCTTCCCTACCAAAAACCTGTAGACGCACAATGTATAGCACCGTTTTTCTTTTCTTGTACCCCTGGCGCAATGAATTGCGCAACTACGGATAATCTCCTCCATGAAAAAAATGGTGTGTACTCCGTCCGACCTGACTTGTTAATGACACCAGACGAACAAAGTCAGCACAAAGGAACTAGCACTGTGATAGAATCATCATACAAGAGACAAACAGGAAGATTTGTTTAATTTCGTGCTCAATTTTGAGGTGAGCGATGGGTATTTTAGAGCGTATTCATGAAGCCCAGCTTCATAGGGAAGTTTACATTGCCACGCTGAAGAGCCTATTACAAGAAAAGGCGAGCAAGCGCCAACTAGCTGAACAAATAGGAATAACTCAACAGTACCTGAGTTATCTCCTCAATGCTCAGACCGACGATCCGTATAGCTTCCGCATTCCGAGTCCCAAAGTTGCCGAGAAAATTGCCAATGCATTGCCACTTGAGTCTGAACAACGAGAACATCTGCTGAAACACATGTATTTAGCGCGCGATGGCACATCACAGATCACGAGTACCCTTCGTTCAGAACTGTTAGCTCATCCGCTAGAGGATGTCCTCAAAGAGTTGAGAGACGCCCACCAGGAAGCCAATTTTGCTACAGACCCGCAAATAGCCAGGATCAAATATCTAGTCATACGTGATACTTGTAAAATGTTGCTCGAACATGCCGTCCTTTACACCTACCCCCTGAATACCGTAGAGGTATGTCTGCTGCTACATGATGCGCAATGTATTCTCAACCGGACGGCAGATGCACTCTATCATGCAAAGCTTGCTCGTGCTGTCATAGACAGCCTATCCTACAATAAAGCTGATGATAAAGAACGCCTTTGCTCCTATCAAATACAGATATTACGTGCTGAAGCCAGAGCATATTGCGATCTACGCTTGTACCGAGAGGCATACGAGACGTGTCTTCAAGCAGAAACGTCCGATGCGATGCGTTATCAAGCCGAAGATTGCAGACCCCAACTCTATCGAGATAAGCTGCAAGCGCTGTGCCGGAAGTCACGCTTTGCACTCAGTGAAGCGGAGGGATTAGTGGCAAGGGTGAGGACCATTTGCGATGGAGCCAACAATGAGCTGGCACCTCGTTGGCTTTTCATGGCAGACCAATATCTAGCGAGGGCATATTTAAACCATTATAATTTGAAAAAAGCAAAAAGACTATTGAGTGCAATATTGACGCAAATGGATGCTATTCCTCACCTGGGTCCGTTGCATCAAACCATGTTCCTCAAAACCTATGCCAGGTTTCGCTGGCTGGAAGGCGACTCTGCGGAGTGGGAATACTTTCTCAGGTGTGCCCTTACTTCGGCTATGGATGCAGGGCTTACACATCAGATAAGCGATATCAAGCAAACTTATGGGCTTACAATCGCCCCTCTGCTCCAAGAGCTAGAAGCTACGAAACGCTAATGCATGGTTCAGCCATTATTTCGTCGAGGGTGTGGAGAAGATGGAGGAAGATACATCATCTTTTCCATCTTCTCCACTCTCCAACGCTACTGAACGAGTATGAGTAATTTACAGTGTCTATCGCGTAATTCAAGCCCATGAAGGATCTGGATGAGCGCTGGCGAGCCATCTTCTGTGGTCCAATCGACCCCTCCAGGCAGGCGCGATGCAAGACACGAGCTTGTCCAGCCAGAGACAACACCTGTGATAGCTCGATCTAAGACATCTGCATGCCTTGCCACAGTTTCTATGGCAGTGGGCATCATGGTTTCAAAGTACCCACTATGTCCCATGTAGAGAAGAGACCTTTCTACCGTTAGGGCCTGGCTGGTTGTCAGCAGCCCTTTTGCAGTACGGTGCACCCGTTCATAGGAAAATGTATCGTCCACATCAGTTGCCCTGCGTTCAGGAGTATTCAGGCCAGAAAAGAGATAGATAATGCCGTTATCTCTAACAAGCGTCTCTCCCATTCTGATGGCTTGAGCACTTGAAGCAGTAATCATCACGAGATCGAACTCATTGATTGAACTTTCTGGATCGAGAATGTGCACACGCTGCCCCAGGCACCAGCGTGCCAGTGAGCTTCGTCTCGGCTGTGTATCCATCAGCCAGACTGTAAAACCCTGATCGAGCAGGGCAAGACTGTGGAGAATACCAATGGGACCGCAACCGATGACCAGGGCACGACCAGACGGGAAATCTGACAAGCGAAATGTTTGATGACGCATCTCAATCAATCTATACGCTGAAAGCACGCACGACATGGGTTCAACGAGAGCAAAGACAGCTTCCCCCAGCCCCGGAGCAAGTTTTCTGGCCAGCTCGATAGACGCTTGCGGCACCCTGATCAGATTGCTGGCCGGTACTTCGATGAAGTCAGCGAAACACCCATCTGTATCCCAGCCCATATGCGATGTATGACCATTTCCGATACACGTTGGATTGACTTCAGTAGCCTGGCAAACGCGTTCTGAGAGGCTGGTAAGTGGAAGATGCATATGAGGCAGGATCGTCACATAGTCTCCCGGCTGGAAGTGCGTAACTTTGCGGCCAGCAGTTATGACTCGACCGAAGCCCTCATGCCCTGGAATAATGTAGCGACCTTGCGGCTCTGAAATACTCTTGTTGCCGGTAATAGCTCTGACATCGGCTGCACATATGCCGCATGAGATCATTTTTACCAGCACATTCCCTGGTCGGGGACGGGATCTCTTCCCGCTTTGGCGCGTGACCTGCACCTTTCCAAGATGCCATTGCACTTCAAACCAATCTTGTTCCATATTATTTCTTCTCCTTTTTGATGGACTTTATTGTTCTATCTCTCTATTTGAGAGAGTATCATGGAGAAGACCAAAAATCTTCCTCAACGCGTTGAGGGGTCTTTGCATACAGAGGTCATTGTTGATTCGATGCTATTGATCACCACAATTATGCTATACTGGGAAAAAATGAGGGAGGTAACTCTCGTATTTGGAGAGCAATCAGCAAGAGAACAAGAGTCAGGAATACTATCAGCTTTTCCAGCACTGGCGGCATACCATTGGCTATTGCTATCAACGCCGCTTTCTTGAAGCACATCCGGTTCCTTCAGTCGAATAAGGGCTGCTGGACAGGTGATCCCCCTTTAACAAAACCCCACGAAGCTCATGACCAGAGGGCCTCTCAACACAGTGCGTTAGCGTAGCCAGGAACACAGCCCAGAAGCGAAAAATGGGCATTGCTACACACCACAGTATCAGTTGGATTGGCGCTGGATCGGGCGCTTTCGCAAACTCAGTGCGAATAGTACTACTTGGTGGCTAACTTGGGCAGGTCCGTTTACGGAAGAAGAACAGCGTGAATGGGATCATCTTTTTGGGCTTCCATTCGACGAAGGGATCAGGGAGCAGTTAGGGCGATTGATGAAGACCTCTCGTGAACGTGAACTCAATGCTGCACTTAGCGAACAACGCCAACCACGATTGTACTATCCTGCAATACCCATCGAAAGAGTTCGTAGCGAAATCAATGACCTGCTACAATTAGCAGAGGATATCCGCACACTCGAACCCGATGTCATTGTTCGCCGCCTCTACTTGGGAGCCATCGAGGAAGATGTAGACTATCTGCGCCTGATCGAAGCAACCTATGAAAGGAAAACTAAGTGCTTCTGGCAATACAATCAGCGTGTCTTTCCTTTGCCTAGCAGTGAAGATATGCATGATGCCCTCACTCATATCAAAGCATTGCTTCGCCGAGGATTTACCCAATCTTCGACGAGGGAAATTCGTCTACAACTTCAGGAAATCATCTCTAGTCGCTTTCATCTCGCCTCCGATGTTGAACAGGTCGGAACAGCAACTGGATCAACTCCGTTGACAGCACCGAGCTGTGCAAGCCAGACGCAAGCAGAGCCAGAACGAACGGAAAATCGCTGCGCGGATAGCCAAGCGCTTTTTTGAGGCTGTATTGTCTGATTGTGGCTATGATGGATGGCAAGTGGTGATTGACCCAAGTGCGACTAGCCCCCGCGTCACGCAAGGAGCGCGGCAGATCTTTCTGCCAGAACAATCTTTCACGCTTGAAGAGATCAAACACCTTCTGGCTCACGAACTTGCAGGCCACGCCGCCCGTAGCCTAGCGGGGGAACATTCATCTTTGGGCTTGCTTGGCATTCATACCAGCAACTATCTGCTAACCGAGAAGGGACTAGCACTCTATTACGAACACCAGGGAAAACAACAGAATGGGCACAAGGTGGTTGGTGAGGGCATACAATGGATGACATTTGCGGTAGGATTGGCTAGTGGAGTGATAACCCCTCCACAAACCTTTCTCTCTGTGGCCACTTTCTTTGAGCTACTGACTCTTCTTCACAGTCATCTCAACTACCTAGATGTGGAGAGGCAGAAAGCTCAGACATACGCACGTACATATGCACTCTCGCTCTGTCTGCGTACTTATCGTGGCGTCCCCGATTTGGAGCAGGCAGGAGTCTGTTACCTTCAGGATGCTGTGTATCTGCGTGGTCTCCGTCTCATTGAACAAGCCGTAGCCGAAGATCAGACCGTGCTTGAGCGCTTGGCTGTAGGGATGTGCTCCTTACATATTCTCTACTACTCACTTCCAGTCTAGAGCTAGACGGCCCTGACAACAAGAGACAAGGACTTCTTCCAACCAGAGCTAGACGGCTTGGACGATACGGTCAACTCCTCTTTCCTCCATTGCTGCTGTTTTTATGAAAATGTTCATCTATTGCTTTATGTTCATGAGTAGTTATGAAAAATAATGAATTGGCGTAGACTGATGAAAACAACTTATATATATTGAATTTCACAAAAATCTATGTTATCATTCTAATGGGATTATTTGCTCTACAATAGGTAGGCAAACGCTAATCTGAGGCCGTCTGAGAAATAGTCAGAAATTGCCATAAGGAGGTCACTGATGAAAGTATCACACAAGTGGGGGATGGTAGCAGTAGTACTAATTGGTCCGGCACTGGCCCTGATGGACGAGACCGTTGTTACTGTTATACTGTCTCAGATGCAAAATGCTTTTCAGACAGACTTAGCAACCATTACTTGGACAGTCAACGCCTATTTTCTAGCCTTGGCAGCTGTGATCCCGGTTGCTGGCTACCTAAGCGATCGCATGGGATCAAAGCGGGTCTTTCTGGTGGCTCTGACTCTATTTACCGCTGGTTCGGCGCTGTGTGGGCTGTCTCCTACCAAGGAAATGCTGTTTGCATCCCGTGTCTTACAGGGTATCGGCGGCGGTGCGCTGATCCCATTAGCCGTTGCGATTATCTATCGTATCTTCCCTCCCAACGAGCGCGGCGTAGTCTCAGGAGTCATGGGCATTCCCCTTTTTGCGGCCCCAGCCCTGGGTCCCACAGTGGCAGGCTACCTGAGTACCAGCTTTAATTGGAACGCTGTCTTCCTTTTCAACGTACCCTTCGGGATACTGGCACTGCTCCTGTCTTTCTTCGTCTTGCCGGGACAGCAGTCCGAGCAGACTCAGGGAGCCGGAGGACGTTTTGATATTATAGGCCTGCTGCTCTCAATAGTTGGTGTTACCGCTCTGATTTATGGTATCACCGAGGCTGGTTCAAATGGTTGGGGTCAGGCTACAGTCCTAATCTCTCTTCTGATTGGTGTGGTGGTTCTGGCAGCCTTTATCGTGGTAGAACTGCGGGTAAGCGACCCTGTTCTAGATCTGCGACTTTTCACCAATTATACGTTTGCTATTTCAAACATTCTGACATATCTGACTATAGGTGTATACGTTGGGTCTCTGTTCCTGCTCCCACTCTTCTTTGAAAACGTGCGGGGCGACACAGCACTGAGCGCAGGTTCGTTCTTGATTGGTCAGGGTCTGGCGCTTGGTGTGGGCATGTCAATCTCGGGTATGCTCTATAACCGCCTGGGACCTCGCGTTCTGACAGTGCTTGGCCTGCTTCTTGCGGTTGGCGGCACCTATATGATGACACAAATCGATGTGAACACAACTGGGCAATCACTGCAAATCTGGCTGATTCTGCGTGGTTTGGGTCTAGGCTTTGTCGGTCAGTCTACGCAAACGATATCACTATCGGTAGTCAGTAATAGGGACATGGCCAAGGCTTCGTCACTGATCAATGTGATGCGCCAAATTGCTACATCGATTGCCGTGGCGGCGCTGGCCACTTACATGAC
This sequence comes from Chloroflexota bacterium, assembly GCA_005879655.1. The sequence goes on from VBJK01000137.1 coordinate 10,176, forward strand.
GCTGCAGGCTGCAACCTACGGTGTAGGACCGCAAGCTCTGGTAGCGGGCTTAACAGATGCCTTTTGGATTGTTCTGATCCTCTGGGCAGTCAGTATTCCATTAGCTCTGGTCATGGGGCGTGATCCGGTGGTAGAGGCCCTTAAACAGGCAAAACAGGTGAATGCGACCGGAGAAGTGGTCCAGATCGCTAGTGTACCCAAAGTAATCTCGACCCTGGCAGCCAATGGCGAGCAGATTATGGGGCCAGAGATTCTCCTGTGGCACTCTCCTGAAAACCATGTCGTGAATGGTTTCGTGCTTAGGGTGGACAAAAACCACTTTTGCGTTTTGAAATCACATGGCGTGGTCCTCAATGTCTATGAGGCTGGTCAACATATCGTACAACCTCCTGACCTCCCTCACTTCGACTCAATACAACTGACGTTCTCTGGGGAGCCAATTCCCTGGCAGTACGAGGTTCTTTACATCAATCGTGCCAAGTTGCTTGTAAGGGCTAGTGGTGTCGCTCTCTCGCATGAAATGGCCGAGGTGAATTATCGTGTAGATTACTATATCCATGTTGCCACCCGCGAAGATGCGATCCAACTTGTTGAGCATATGCCCTACCTCGACCATACTCTGACCATTCGGGAGATGAGCGCATACGCAGAGCCAATTATTGAGGAGGCAATGAACCAACTGATGCTTATCACGCCTCTGAGGGAAGCCCAAGGGCTAAAAATGATTCAAGACCTCTCACAACTAGTGTATCAGTACCTCCAGCCATTCCTGTCCACCTACGGAGTTACACTGGACATGGTGAAAGTGCAAGGACTCAGTCCCCGCGATGAGCGCATGAAGGGGTTGATCACCCTGAAAGCCTTCGGCCTGAGCGAATTAGATGCTGTACAGCACTTTACAGCCATGCAGAAGAATGCCTCAGAACACCAGCTGAACAGGCAATATGAGGAGCTAGAGCAGAAATTGTACATGATCTGGCGCAACACGCTGGATCGCTACACGAACGAGATCATTACACTGCAAGCCGAGTTGGAGAACACTCGCGCCACTATTGGTCTATGCATGGATGCTCACAACACACGTCTCCAAGAGTTATCGCAAGCCATAAGCTCCGACTTACGGACAAGCGTCTCAACACTGAATATCAGTGAGGCAAGCCCACTGGCTGCTGCTCTTCCCGACAGGCCTCTCTCCTCGGATTCTAGGCCCTCTCATCAACCTACAGCGGTTCGCGGAAGTCTTGACCCTTAGAAGAGAGGGAGAACCACAGAACCAAAGGTCGGCCAAGGGTTCAATCTTTTTGCGAACCGCTGTAAGAACGTATGAGCTTAGAGTCACGAATCAATACACGCCACCTACTGCGGCTCACCGTATGGAGTAGGATTGGGAACAGACGAGCCGCTGGCTCATCTGTTCCCAATCCTACTCCATACGGTCTTTTTATCAAAAGTACCTTGGGGGCTGGCACTTAGTCAATCCACAATAGCTGAGATATTTTGCTCCTACTACACCAAGCTAGAGGCAACACCAGAATTACTATATCCTAACGCTTTTGCACACGAAGTGGGAGCTGTTGCACACCGTACATATTAAAGTTCTCAAAAAGCTGGAGTGGAACCTCACTGACACGCTGGACATCTTTGAAGCGTTCAATGAGCTGCTCCAGTAAAATTTTGGCTTCCAAGCGAGCAAGCGGGGCTCCAATACAAAAATGGATACCGGCACCAAAACCTTGGTGGTGGTTGGACGAGCGTCGGATATCAAATACTTCAGGATCACTCCACTGTTCTTCATCTCGATCACCGGACGCGGTCCAAGCAAATATCCCATACCCTACTGGGACCTGTTTTCCATCAATCTCAGTATCTCTGGTTGCTGTCCGTACTACTCGGTGCACCACAGGCCGAAAACGCAGCACCTCCTCAATAGTACTTGGCGCAAGAGAGGGATCAGCCCATAGTTCCTCACGTGCAGAGGGGTGCTCGTCTAAACAGAGCAGGATATTGCCGATGAGAGGCCCTGTAGTCTCAAAACCAGCACTCAAGAGTATCACACAAAAATCCACGATTTCCTGTTCTGTGAGCGGCTGGTCATCAACCTGAGCATCTAAAAGAGCACTGACCAGATCGTCTTGCCTCTCTTGACGCTTTTGGACGAGTAATTCACGCATATAAGCCTCAATGGCCTGGAAAGCAGCGACGGAATCCTCTTGCGAGTGACCTGTCATGGCCTTAGCCCAGCGCCTAAAGTCGGCTTCCTGTGCAGGCGGAATACCCAGCATCTCAACAATCACCCTCATAGGAAGCGGCCTAGCAAGATCTCGGATCACATCCAATGTGCCAGAAGCGGTAGAAGCGTCGAGCAGTTCGTTGACAATCCCTCGGATCTTGTCAGCCTGCTGGGCAATGGCGCGAGGGGTAAAGGCTTGAGAGACCAGAGTGCGTAACTTCTTATGACGAGGAGGATCGATAACGAGGATACTTCCCCTTTCTGCTCCTTCCTCCTCTCCACCAAATATTCCCTTTGAGGAGAAGAGAAGTGGATCAGTAAGAACCGCGTGCACATCCCTATAGCGGAATACCTCGCACAATTGGTCCTGTTCATCAATAGAGACCGGATCGGTCATACGTTTCTGCTTATACCAAGTAAAGGGATCGAATCCCAAACTGGAGAGAGGGCGTTTTTGCTGAAGCTCATAGAGTGTGCATGTCGTCATGATTTCCACCCTGTCTGGATACTAATTGATCGGTTCCCGTAATAGCAGGTACCAATCACCTGTATTTTCTGAAACGGAAAGTAATGTATATAATATACAAGAGACCTTTTTATATTGTCAAGTATTATGTATTGTTTTGCTATGTTTTTGAATATGGTAATATATGGCTATTGGATAATTTGAAGCTTTTATGCTATAATCATTAAAAACCCCTTATTACTTTTAAACAATGGCAGAGAAGAGCGATAAGTGTCACACGATACGAAAACGGGGTCAACCTCAAGATACCTCATATGTTACAAGAAAGGAAAGTGCAAGAATGGTAGAATTTCTCTTCCCAGACCAGGATTCTGAACAGCAGGGCATGGAAACACCTATGCCTGCCACTACCGAAGAAAGCTCTGATAATTATGAGATATGTAGGGAAAGGCGCAGTTCAGATGTCGCCATCATTGGCATATCAGGCAGATTCGCTGGTTCCGCAAACCTTTCCACCTTCTGGTCTCATCTCCAAGCGGGAGAGAGTTGTATTGAGGAGATTCAGCGCGAAAGTTGGAAGACAAGCACACTTGCAGACCCTGACCTCAAATGTGTGAATCCTACTCAGGCCAAATGGGGGGGGATGTTACAAAACATCGATCAATTTGATCCGCTATTTTTCAACATTTCACCGCTTGAGGCGGCCAGAATGGACCCACAACAGCGTTTATTCCTCGAAGAGGTGTATAAATCTGTTGAAGATGCAGGGTATGCTACTGAGCAATTAGCGGAGAAAAAGGTTGGCGTGTTTGTGGGAGCGAGGGCTGGAGACTATCAAGAGCAAATCCTACAGAGAGACGGCACGAGACGCTTGTCCGAGACCGATGCCCATCTCTTTTTAGGCAACGATATGGCTATGCTTGCCGCAAGGATCTCCTATTTTTTGAACCTTAAGGGTGCAAGCTTAACGATAGATACGGCTTCTTCCTCTTCTCTGGTAGCCATCCACTTGGCGTGTGAAAGTCTGCGTAGTGGGGAATCAGAAATGGCATTAGCAGGCGGCGTCTTTGTCATGAGCTCGCCCCAATACTATCTGATGGCAGCAAAGACACACATGCTTTCACCTGATGGCACATGCAGGACCTTTGATAAGAGTGCTAACGGGATCGTACTTGGGGAGGGTGTTGGGGCTCTCGTGCTCAAGCCATTGGATGCCGCTATCGAAGACGGGAATCATATTTATGGCATTATTAAAGGTTCTGCTACCAATCAGGATGGGCGCACTAAAGGGATAACAGCCCCCAATATGCTTTCACAAAAAGCTTTACTCGTTTCTCTGTATCAAAAGGCTACCATTGATCCCGCAACGGTGAGCTACATTGAAGCTCATGGAACCGGCTCCAAGCTTGGTGATCCTATTGAAGTGCAAGCATTAACGGCAGCGTTCCGCGCATTTACAGGCAAAACTCAATTTTGTGCTATTGGATCACACAAGACAAACTTCGGCCATACTATTATGACTGCTGGAATAGCCGGTGTTTTTAAAGTTTTGCTGGCCATGAAATACCAGCAAATCCCCCCTACTATTAATGTTGAAGAGGCCAATCCGCAGATTGATTGGCAGAACAGTCCCTTTTTCATCAACACAGAGTTAAGAGAATGGAAAAGTCGTGATGGGAGTCCCAGACGTGCAGGGGTCAGTTCATTTGGCTTGAGTGGAACCAATTGCCATCTCATTCTTGAGGAGCCTCCTCTGAACAAGAAAAGAGCAGACGAGCAAACCAAGCCCGCTTATTTTTTTCCCATCTCTGCCAAGACAAAAGCTGCCCTCTCGCAAAAAGTGGGAAATCTGATTAGATGGTTAGAAAAAGAAGGAGGAACGTATTCAGTCGAAGATATTTCTTACACCTTGGTCCAAGGCCGCAGTCATTTTGCCGTGCGCTCTGCGGTAGTAGCGAGAGATATCCATGAACTCAAGCAATGTCTCAGCACCATCATGAGCCAGGACAGGTCAGAGCATGAGGTCGAAAAGGAAAAAGGGTATGCTTCACAGATGGAGCCCCTCTTACGTCCATATGGCTCTTGGCTGCTGCAAGAATTAATAAAGGGCGCTTCTATAAATCAAAATGAATTTAAAGATAGATTATCTATTTTGGCAGATTTATATGTAAAAGGATGCAATCTGGAGTGGGATCAATTATTTGAAAAGGGGAGAGGCCACCGCGTACCATTGCCAACATATCCATTTATCGGAGAGTCTTACTGGATAGCAGAATGTGGATCTCATCTCTCTACGCGGGAGCAGAGTGAGAGTTTATTGAAGAGCTATGCGGGAGATTTGTCTGGTCTCACCAATCCTGAATATGAGAGTGAACGGAGACAAGAGGGCCGAGACAAGCTACAGCCCCTACGGGAGGCGCTCACGCACACAGTTTCCCGCTTGCTCAAAGTTCGGGTTGGGGATATCGATGTCGAGACGGAACTCTCAGAGTACGGTTTTGATTCAATTACCTTCACTGCGTTTGCTAATGATCTCAATCAGGCCTATCAGCTTGATCTGACACCTGCACTCTTCTTTGAGAATTCGACTCTAGAACGTCTTGCTCGGTACCTGCATGAAACCTATGCATCTGTTCTCGCTCCCTATTTCTCTATAGTCTCTCTTGCGACAGACGAAGTACCACCCGAATCTTCTCTCTCCCAACAACACTCACACATGAGGCGTTCGGCGGGTTCCCTCATCCCAGAATATGCTGAACCAATTGCCATTATCGGCATGAGTGGCGCGTTTCCTCAGGCCCCTGACGTGCAGAGCTTGTGGAGGAATCTGCTCGAAAGTCGAGACTGTATTGGTGAAATACCAGCCTCGCGCTGGGATTGGCAAACCTATTTCGGCAATCCAACAACCTCCAATCCCAATAAGACGAACATCAAATGGGCCGGAGTAATAGAGAGCGTTGAACTGTTTGATCCCCTGTTCTTTGGCATCTCTCCTCGCGAAGCCGAGCAGATGGACCCGCAGCAACGACTCCTGATGATGTATGTGTGGAAGGCGATAGAGGACGCCGGGTATGCTGCATCGAGCCTCTCGGGAACCAATACCGCTCTATTTGTGGGCACAGCAAGCAGTGGATATAATGAGCGATTATTTCGTGCTAATATGGCAATTGAAGGCCACTCGTCCACGGGTCTAACTCCATCAGTAGGCCCCAATCGCATGAGCTATTTTCTCAATCTGCACGGACCCAGCGAGGCGATCGAGACTGCGTGCTCCAGTTCCCTGGTAGCTATTCACCGAGGGGTGACTGCCATTGAGAGTGGCGCGTGCAACATGGCTATCGTTGGCGGGGTTAATACCCTGATCTCTCCTGAGCTGCATATTAGCTACAGTAAAGCCGGAATGTTATGTGAGGATGGACGATGCAAGACCTTCTCGTCAAGGGCCAATGGGTATGTGCGAGGCGAAGGGGTGGGTATGCTCGTTCTCAAAAAGCTCGCCGAAGCCGAGCAAGATGGCGACCATATTTATGGAGTGATTCGTGGCAGTGCTGAGAATCATGGCGGGCGTGCCGCTTCGCTCACGGCCCCTAATCCTAAAGCACAGGCAGACCTCTTGATCACAGCCTATCGTAAAGCAGGCATTGATCCCCGAACGGTGGGCTACATCGAAGCACACGGTACTGGGACAGCACTTGGTGATCCAATCGAAATTAATGGACTCAAGATCGCCTTCAGCAAGTTGACGGAGACAGGCGCAAGGCACAGTCCCTACGGAGAGGGAGCGATATCACAGGCTTGGTGCGGGATAGGCTCGGTGAAAAGCAATATCGGGCATTTGGAACTCGCCGCTGGTGTTGCAGGTGTGATCAAAGCGTTGTTGCAACTGCAACACAAAACGTTGGTGAAGGGCCTGCACTGTGAGCAGATCAATCCCTACATCCAACTAGAATCCAGCCCATTCTATATTGTACGAGAGAACCAAGAGTGGGAGGCACTGCGAGATAGTGCAGGTAACACCTTGCCACGACGAGCAGG
>VBJK01000577.1 GCA_005879655.1 Chloroflexota bacterium
TGCAGGGGGAAAGACCAAGAGATCGACCGGGGGAGTGCGGTCGCTTTTGCCTAGCAGCCCAGTAGCATGTTGGGTCCATCTCTGGTCGGTCTGTCGTGAGTAGATAGCCAGGGAACGTTGTCCGGACACGTCTGGGCTGCTGATGGACAATTGGAGTTGGAGAGCACCCTGCTCAGGCAAAACGAGTGGAGTGTGGATAGTGAGTTCCTCCACACGATCACAGGCAGCCTGATCGGCAGCGAAGAGAGCCAGATCCACAAAGGCCGTGCCGGGCAATAACGGAGTACCAGAAACCGCATGATCAGCGAGCCAGGGGTGGGTCGGCAGGGAGAGTTGACCCGTGAGGAGCAACCCTTCACCGTCGGCCTGTTCGAGGGTGGCACTCAGAAAGGGATGGTCGGCAGGAGTCAAGCCAAAGCCAGTCGCGTCGCCTCGATCTGATCGCGGGTGGGGAAGATGGCATGCCAATTGAGAGTGGCCCCCTGAATGTGGGCATGTGCAAGGGCGATCTGGAGCGTATGGGTCTCTGACTGACCGCTGTGCAGGACGGGGACAAGGACCGCCGCTTGCTCAGCCTCGTTGGAAAGGCAGTTCTGGGCCAGGGCAGTGAGGACCCCGTCGGGACCAAGCTCTATATAAGTCGTCACGCCAGCGTTTTCGAGCCAGCGTATCCCATCCAGAAAGAGCACGGTCTGCCGCACATGCAGAACCCAGTACTCCGGTGAACAGATGAGATCTGTGGTGGCAAGGGTACCAGTGACATTGGAGACGATAGGAATAGTGGGAGGAGCAAAGGACAAGCCCTCTGCAACCTGTTGGAACTGTGAGAGCATGGCATCCATACGTGGGGAGTGGGACGCATGACTGACCTTGAGTTGCTTGGTCTTGTGGCCTCGCTCCTTACACTGTGCAGCAATCGAGAGAACTGCCTCCTCATCCCCGGCGATGACCGTCGAAGAGGGTCCATTGATGGCAGCGATGCTGACCTGGTGTTCGTGACCAACAAGCCATGCCTGCACCTCATCGGCAGATGCCTGTAGTGAGACCATTGCACCACCAGCGGGTAGCGCCTGCATCAGCCGACTCCGTGCAGCGACAAGCCTTGCCGCATCCGAGAGCGACAAGATCCCGGCCACATGTGCCGCTACAAGTTCGCCAGTTGAATGCCCAATGAGGAAGTCGGGGACAAGTCCCAAGTGAGTGAGTAACCGAAAGAGGGCTACTTCAAGAGCGAATAACGCAGGGGGTATAAACGCTGTTTGATCTAGCAGCGAAGCCGAGGCTTCGTCTTCTGAAGCCCAGAGCACCTCGCGGATTGGTCGTTGTAGGTGAGCATCCAGATGCGTGCAAACTTCGTCGAGCGCTTGGGCAAAGACCGGGTAGGTCTGGTAGAGTTCATAGCCCATTCCCAGCCGTTGGCTGCCTCCTCCGGTGAACAGGAACGCCATCTTGCTCGGATTGTTAAGGCGGCCTTGCACTATATGTACGCTCGTCTCTCCGTCTGCCAGAGCCGTAAGGCCATCCAGAAAGTCTTCCCGCTCCCCGGCAACTACCACCGCACGATGCTCTAAGGCTGAGCGGGTGGTGGCTAGAGAGTAACCAATGGCGGAAGGCGGGAGGTCAGGGTGAGTAGTCACGAATGAGTGCAGTTGCCTAGCCTGGGCACATAGTGTGTCTTGGCTTTGGGCAGAGAGCACCCATGGTAACCAGACTCCGACGGCTCTCGACAGTGGGATTTGGTGCTGGGTTGGCTCGCGCTGAGGTGCTTGTTCTAAGATAACATGGGTCCACGTGGGGGGTCGGCTGGTCAATGTGCAAAGTCTTGGGAAGGATGCCGTGACGCATAGCCATAACCATCTTGATGACGCCACCGATCCCAGCGGCAGCCTGTGTATGGCCGATGTTGGACTTGAGTGAGCCTAGCCATAGTGGCAGATCAGCGGGTCGGTTCTGGCCATAGGTGGCGAGTATCGCTTGGGCCTCGATGGGATCGCCGAGCTTTGTGCCGGTGCCATGTGCCTCTACTGCATCCACATCTACGGGAGTCAGCCGTGCATTAGCCAGTGCCTGCCTGATGACCCGTTGCTGTGATGGACCATTGGGAGCAGTCAACCCGTTGCTGGCCCCGTCCTGGTTGATCGCAGAGCCGCGCAGGAGTCCAAGGATCTGGTGCCCATTGAGCCGAGCGTCAGAGAGGCGCTCCAGCAAGACCAGACCTACACCCTCGCTCCAGCCCGTGCCGTCTGCGGCAGCAGCAAATGCTTTGCACTGCCCATCTGACGAGATTGGCCGCTGTCGGCTGGAATCGATGAAGATGTTAGGTGTGGATAAAACGGTGACGCCGCCTGAGAGTGCGAGTCCGCATTCGCTCTGGCGCAAGGCTTGAGCAGCCAGATGCAGGGCCACCAGCGAGGACGAGCAGGCTG
>VBJK01000265.1 GCA_005879655.1 Chloroflexota bacterium
TTCGAGTCGAGTCGAACTTCGAGCATGCTCGATCGAAGAGCCAAGTCTGAAGCTCTCATTCTCCCCGATTATCCCATGCCAAACCAGATGAATCTATTTGGAGCGACATCAAATAATCCTTCTTGGGAAACAACGCGAATAAATCGAGAGGCATCTAATCAAGCGGATATTGCTAGTGCAATTTCCAAAGCTCATTTTGTTAGTCAAAACAATCGACCCAAGTCTACTAAAGTTGCATATAATTCGAAGCAAAAAGCATGGAAGAGTTGGTGTATGGAGCGAGAGTTTGACGATCTGGACACGGTATCCGCGGGCAAAATAATTCTCTGGCTTCAGGAGAGCATCATCTCGAATGGCGCTCAATATTAAGGGGGAAAACGTGGGGCAATGTTGACTGAATCAGGTTTGGAGGGATATATTAAACCAATAATTGCTCTGTATGAGGTATATCATCATCCTTTTTTCATGCTGAATAATTTATTATTATAGAATCAAGTGATGATGAATTGAAATTCAAATAAACATCCTCGTAATCCAATGTTACAAGCTATACTTCGTTATAATCGAGAGGAAAGGGCTCGTATCAATGCTGATGCTGGCAGGGATCGAGGGAAGGATACGATCATGCAGTTTGGTACTCTACAGGAGCTCAATCATTGTGTCGATGTTCAATTGTCTCTGGGAACATATGTGGCAATGCGTACTCGAATGGATTTGATTCTGGCGCAATATATGATGTTGCGAGGAGAAGACCGTCGACGTGCAGAATTTCCCGACATCTTCACCGTAGATTCTCTCAACGAGGGTCACAAGGGTAATGTTCCAATGTTAATCCTTCGACTTGGTCAGGGCAAGGTATTTTTCCATTACCTTCAAATTTCAGGGTTGGCAAACGAGCCGCTCCTGGTCCCGTAGCATACATTCTGTGATGGCGGAGTATCGGCGCTACTAAAATGTATGCTACGGGGCCACCACGAGCGGCTCGTTTGCCAACCCCGCCTTCAATTGATCGATTGACTGATGAATAGACCAATCGTGATGGAAAAGCTCAGTATGGTGTGGCATTTCGTAATAAGAATGTACAGTATTGTCCTGTGGGTGCTGTTGCACTTTATTTATTCTATCGATTCCATGTTGAAATGGAGTCATGGCCAGACTTTTCGGATCGATTGGCATGGTATTCGACGAAGTTGCTTGCAAAATCAAGCAATGTGTACGAGGAAATTGCTAGTCATTCTCATCGAGAAGTTTGTAATATGGCATATAAAAAAGCAGGATGTAAGTATCTCAATGGAACACACACTGGTCGACATGAAGGATGTAAATTGGCCGACATGATGGATGTACCCGATGCACAGATGAGACGTTTGGGACGCTGGGATCATAGTCGAATGACACAACATTATTCAACGGGATTACCGAGACAAGGAGCTCGAATTCTCGCAGGTCATGGAGCAGATCCTGGTATGTTTCTCATTTTTCTTTCCTGTAAACAGTGATATTGATTGTATTTAGGCAATTATTTTTTAAATCGTGAATCTCTTATACCTTCTCAAGAATTACAACGAATGATTTTTCCACATATTGAAGAATCTAGAATTATCATGGAAAGTCTATCAATAGAACGACAAGATGTGGCTACACAATGTTTCTTGGATTTCTTGAAATGGTGTCGAGTAGTATTATTACAGGATGTCGTTTTCCTTCGTCAAAAATTTCCTTTATTACCACTCTGGCGTAAATCACCATTTAATCAACCGGCATTCGAAGACTTCTCAACTCGTCTTTTACATGAAGTCAAACATGGGAACGATCCTATGTATATTCAAATCGCCAAGACCGTTCCTCATCTTGCTCATCTACTTCAGAATCAATTCAATAATACTTTGGATACAATAAATACACAATACAATTCCAATGAAATTCGAATGAATCGAGTCGAGACAGGTTTGAATGAATGTCTTCAATATATGAAACCAATGTCTTCATTTACAACTCGATTGTTGAGCGAGGGTTTGGTCACTCGAACTGTAATTACAGTGGAATCAGATTCTCTTGATAATTGCAACAATAACGATCGTCTTCTCAAGTCTTTTACAGCTGCTGTAGACAATTCATCATCGCATTCAGCATCGATTCAAGACATTTCTATTCCTCAATATCGATTGAATTCGACAATCAAGACAGTGATGGATTTATGGGAGGAATATGATCGTGGCTTTATTCCTGGTATCGATATGCCTCGAGGACCAGCAATACGAGATCTGAACGAGCGTTTCGGTGTGAAATGGAGAGTGAACGACAAATGCAGAAAGCCATACAGTCGTCGCAGGTTGATATGAGAAGCTATTCTTTGCGCCTCCACAAATTTGAATCTTCCTCCTGACACAGTAGCGGAAAAGATCCAACGCTGGCAAGACAACAATAAATATTCATTGAACAAGATTCATAATTTATTATCTACTAAATCTTCCGATATTACAGGAATTTGGGGAGCAAACGATGTTGAATTATTGCATATCATTTGAGTATTGTTTTTTTATACTGTAATGTTATTATATTATAATTATATTGGAGAATTGTCTATGTTAAAACACATACTCGCCAGCAGTGAACAGGGTTGGCTCGCCCGGCTCGTGGCTACAATTGGCACTTCTGGTCCACCAAAAACTGCGGTTGAATTGGTTGTAGCATGACATGTGAGCTTAGATTAGCAAATTAAGGTTATTATCATGCTACAACGTGTTTCATCAGAGAGTTGTGAAGAGATAGACGATGTAGCATGACAGCTGATGCTAAAATAGAAATTGAAGTTCGCTATCAGGCTACATCAGGCTTCGGTCCAAGTTCATTCACCAGTCAGTCTGTGGTTGTCCATGGATTAGGATCAGAGATGTATCAGAGCGACATTGGAATCGATTTGATGTAGGCTCTGAATAATAATGTAGATGTAAACATTGATGTTGCATTTGGTATGGGGACGTCGTCCTCATATTAAATGCAACGTTTAAATCATGCCTGTTACTGACGTCGTGCGTTACCGACATCGTGTCTGTTACTGACGTCGTGTGTGTTGCTGACGTCGTGCGTGTTGCTGGCGTCGTGTCTGTTACTGGCGTCGTGCCTATTACTGGCGTCGTGCCTGTTACCGACGTCGTGCTTGCCGCCAGCGTAGTGCGTGTGGCCGATGTAGTGCGTGTGGCCAGTGTAGGTGTAGTGCGTGTGGCCGGTGTAGGCTAGGCCGGAAAATCGCTCCAATTATGGGTGGGCGCG
>VBJK01000138.1 GCA_005879655.1 Chloroflexota bacterium
CACTGACTAAAGGTTCTTTTGGCCATTGTTCCTCTAGTTGGCAATAACTTGCTGCCAGTTTGTTGAAGTACAGTCGAGAGCCAAGAGTCCTAGTGCATAATCCCCAAACCCTTTGGGGAATGGGGAAATTTGGACACACCCCAAACCCCGCCAGGGAGGCTTCGCCCCCTGGACCCCCAATCCCTACCACCTCTCTTGTTTCTGCACTAGGGCTATAACGCGCCAAAGGCGGCAAAGCTCTTTGAGCAGGAAGCCGCCAAAGCGGAAATCTCTCTATCACCTACCGTATTTTAAAGTCAGAGTTTCAAGTATAAACACCTACTCATTACAATTATTATCCTGGCATCTCGTCCAGCACCAGAAAAGGATGCATTGTTCAGGTGAGTTGCGGTTGCTACTCCCATGAATTGTGGGCATTGTCCCATCAATAAACCAGTCGCTAACGGTCGGCTCATTAAAGTTGGGCAATAAGCCTGTGTTGGCCGAGCCGCTACCCCGGTGAACATTATCCGGCTGGACAAAGTTATCTGGCGGCAAGTTGTAACGTTGGGAGGCATACTGCATAATATCGTGCCAGATAGGACCCGCCCCTGTAATACCAATCACGTTATACATGATGGTGTTGTCGCTATTACCAGCCCATACACCCACCGCCAAGTGGGGCGTATAGCCCACCGTCCAGTTGTCACGGAAGCTATCCGTGGTACCTGTTTTCGCAGCCGCCGGACGATCCAGTTCTAGCGGGTTGCCAGGGAAGAACTCGCGATAGCGCGCTGTTTTATCGGAGAGAATACTGCTGATCAGGTACGCTACATCCTCACCAACTGCGCGTACACCTTGAGGATGTTCGTTATATTTGTAGATGACCTGTCCCTTGTTATCTCGTATCTCCAGGATAGATGTCGGTGACGCCCGCAGACCCCTATTGGCGAAGGTGGCATACGCACCCGTCATGTGCAGTAGCGAGACCTCTTTAGAGCCGATGGCCATCGACGGCCCAATCTGGGCTTCTGGTAGGTTGGCAACCTCACTCAAGCCCAGCCGTCCGGCCATATTCTGTACGTTGGAGAGACCCGTGAACATAATGGCGTCAATGGCAGGAATATTGAAGGAATTGGCTACCGCCGTACGTACCGTCATGGGATAATCCGTGTGGAACTTCCCATCGTAATTTTGTGGAGAATAGTAACCGCTATTCGTTTTGCGTGGATAGACCGTCTTATGGTCGGGTATGATCATCGCAGGATACCAGCCCATCTCGAAGGCGGTTGCATAAACAATTGGCTTGAAGGATGAACCAGGCTGGCGTAGAGCTAATGCTGCATTATCCTCGCCTTGCATCTGCGCTGTATTCATGCCAGAGTATTGAGCACTCCCATCCATGGCCAGGATCTCTCCATTGGCCGGATTCATTACCACCGCCGCACCATTGTTCACATTATTGCTAATGTTCAGCGGCCCATAGTACCCCAGATAGGAATCCTCTTGCGGCTTGTACAGATGATTGTAGACTATCTGCTCAACATTATGCTCTAGCTCCAGATCGAGCGTCGTATAGATGCTATAACCGCCATCAGCTAGATTTTGCGCACCCAGCAATGGTACCAGAATCTTGTCGATCAGATAGTGCACAAAATGGGGAGCCTGCATCATGTGATTGCTGGTATGAGACTTAAACTGCGTACTCTCTATCTCCTGGTGGGCCTGTAACGCTTGCTCCTGCGTGATCATGCCCAATGAGAGCATGGCTTGCAGCACATCATTTTGTCGTGCCAGTGCCGCCTGTTTATTACTGATGGGATTATAGAGACTAGGACTCTGTGGCAGGCCAGCCAGTAGCGTAGCCTGGGCTAAATCCAGACGAGCAATGGCAGGTTTACAGACTTTATTCGTGCATTGCGGCATGAGTCCAAAGTAATCCTCTATTGCTGCCTCTGCACCGTAATTGACATTGCCGTAGTAGACGGTGTTCAGGTACATCTCCATGATCTTGAAGCGCTCTTCTTTGGCATACTTCTTAGCCAGACCTATCGCCAGCAGTGCTTCTTCGCCTTTGAGCTGGAAGTTACGCTCCTGACCCAAGAAGAGCTGATTTTTGATCAGCTGTTGTGTAATCGTGCTACCACCTTCAACGATGCCGTGATTGTGTAAGTTAGAGAGGGTGGCCCTGGCGATGCCAGAGAGGTCAACTCCATCGTTATTCCAGAAGCTGTGATCTTCAGCTGCTACAGTGGCTTTGACGAGCCAGGGCGAAATATCCTCATAGTTAACGTAGGTTCGCCGCCCCTTTCCCTGTTGCTGATCGTAAAGCTCGTAAAGGAGTTTACCATTGCGATCATAGATATGTGTCGTCTGAAATAGTGAGTGCTGGGCCAGACCATCGAGCAGAGGCATTTGTTCCTGGTAATAAGCATAGACTGCACTGGCACCACTTGAGAGCAGGATGCTAGTGGCGACAAGCAGGATGGCGGCACTCATGGCAAAATGGAGCGCTAATTGCTGCTTACCACGTCTCTGGTGCCGCCTGTACATCATGATACGGTTGATACGCGCTCGCCGTCGTGCGCCCAGAGTTTGGGCGTTACTGCGCGACTCCCTTGCCGGTAGCTGTAAGCCGATCGGCACTGTAGAGGGTCTGGCGCTCTCTTGAGAGACGGTATCTTGGGGAACCGTGTCATTGCTATTACTCGCGGCAGGCTTGTGATCAGATGTGATAACTGCGTCACTCACAACGGTGCTGGTCTGAGTGGTATGAGGGGTCTCACTGTTATGCTCTGGAGAGAGCTGGCCGTTGTGTTTTTGCTGATCTTTATCAAGGTCACTTATGGACATGCTCTATCCTTCCTGAGTATAGAGGGATGTAGGGACGACCAATCACTGTTTCACTCTACGATAAACAATTCTCGTCTTGTCATGCACTCTGACTGATGCTCGTTATGTATAACGCATTACTCACCTGGTTTGTTTCATCATTGAAACCTCTGCTGGCGGATATCCATGTCGTTCAGACACGGGCAAGCAATAGTCATATATATAGATTACACGCTCGCTCTCCTAAAACGCAATACGAATTGTGTGCCAAAGATGAGCATCCCTACTACTATACGAGAGGACGCAAGCTCTCTATTCAGTTCTAGGGGCCGGGCATCCTTTATGCGTGCCCTGGTAGCTACAAAACAGTCAGCCTCACGTCCCTGAGTGTGTTTTATAAGCACCTGCTTTGTAGTATGATATGTCACAGAGGTGCCATAATGTGTCTTGGCCAATAAATATATCTGAAGCCCTATACTTTGCCGCTTTTCTGTGTTAGATTTGTTTACGAAAGAAGATAAAATTGACGGAGCATATTGAGAATATACAGCAACCTGATGAGGCGAGTGAGACTGGCGATGCTCTTGATCTGACAAATCTGCGTGTGTTGCGCAATATACTTTTAGCACACGGTATGCGCCCTAATAAGTCGTTTGGGCAAAATTTTTTGATTGATCGTGCAGTGCTCTCAAAAATAGTCGAGGCAGCAGAGCTTTCAGAACAGGATGAAGTGCTGGAGGTGGGCGCTGGCACGGGCGTTTTGACGCGCGAACTGGCACGGTACGCCAAACACGTGGTTGCCGTTGAACTAGAACGCGATATGCTCACATTATTACGCAAGACGACCAGTCATTTACATAATGTAGCATTGATCGAGCGCAATCTGCTCTCTTTTAATCCTGTGGAGTCGTTTGGGCAGGCGTCTTATAAGTTAGTTGCAAATCTGCCTTACTATATTACGGCGGCGGCTTTGCGTTACTTTCTAGAGCATGAACATGCCCCTTCATTGCTCGTCGTGATGGTCCAGTGGGAGGTAGCGCAGCGCATCGTTGCAGAACCGGGCGATTTGAGTCTGTTCGCCGTAAGTGTACAATTATATGGGAAGCCACGCATCATGGCACGTGTGCCTGCTCAAGCGTTCTATCCTGCGCCAAAGGTTGACTCTGCCATTTTACGCGTGGATGTGCGCAAAGAGCTTCCCCTTTTGTTCGATGAGCGGGATCGTTTCTTCCGTGTCGTACAGGCTGGTTTTTGTCAAGCCCGCAAGCAACTACACAACTCACTCACGCATGGCTTGCATTGTAAAAATACACAGGTGCGGGAGTGGTTGGCTCTTGCCAATATCGAGGCCAACCGTCGCGCAGAAACACTAACTCTTGACGAATGGTTGCGACTGTGGCGGGTGGTCGAAACTGCCACAAGTAGCCAGTGAACCCATTAGAAGAATTGAAAAAAGCTGCATGTCTACACAAGAGCAATTCTGTGAACAATGTGGGGCTGCCAATAGCTTAACTGGCCGTTACTGTCAATTTTGTGGCACCCTCCTTCCTTTCAGACATGTGACTGGGACGCTGTCAGAGCGGACGTCGCTCAATGGGCGTTATCAGCTAGAGTCGCTTATTGGTCAAGGAGGTATGGGGGCCGTCTATAAGGCGGTAGATACGCGTTTTAACAATCGTCCTATGGCTATTAAGGAGATGAGCCGGGCTGGACTCTCTGATGTACTCGTTCAGGAGGCTGAGGATGCCTTTGAGCGTGAAGCACGCCTATTGGCCGATCTGCTGCACCCCAATCTTCCTCGCATCTATGATCACTTTACTGAGCATGAACGTTCGTATCTGGTGATGGACTTCATTGAGGGGCAGACGTTAGAAGAGTATTTGGAGCGGGCAGCTAGTAAGATTATCGCGCTGGAACAGGTGCTGGCCTGGGGTCAACAATTGTGTGATGTCTTGCATTGTCTACACACGCATGAGCCGCCGATTATCTTTCGCGATCTCAAACCATCCAATGTGATGATGAGCGAGCATGGACACCTCTATCTGATTGACTTCGGCATTGCACGCGTTTTTAAGCCAGGACAGTCCCACGATACCGTTGCGCTGGGATCACCAGGCTATGCTGCTCCTGAACAATATGGCAAGGCTCAGAGTACGCCGCGCTCGGATATTTATAGTCTGGGTGCGCTGCTGCATTGCCTGCTCACCGGTGTTGATCCTAGTGAGCAACCTTTCTTCTTCAAGCAAGCGTCCGAACTCAATCCCGCTGTCCCCTATGAACTGGATGAGCTATTGCAGCGGATGTTACATATGGATGCGGAAAAGCGGCCTGCCAGTGCTCAGGAAGTACTCAAAGTGTTACGTATGGTTGACGAGATGCGCATTAGTGGGACGCTCTCGTGGGCGGTGGCACGCCATACAGCGGAGGCCGTGGCAACCATCCACAAAGGGCCTGACTCCAGAGAGTTACTGCGTAGCGCGTACAGCTTATACTCACAAAGGCGCATGAAAGAGGCGCTCGCCGTCTACGATGAAGTGATACAGACCGATAGCTCGAATGCGGAAGCCTGGCAAGGGCGCGGCCTCACACAAGCGTTAAACGCGCAGCATCGGGAGGCGCTTGAGTCCTTTGAGCGGGCACTACAACTCAATCCCAACTCGCTAGTGGCCTTAAATGGGAAAGGGACTGCACTCAATAGACTGCATCGCAACCGCGAAGCGCTCGCCATCTTTGATAAAGCTATCCTGCTGGAACCCGATAATCCTATCTCCTGGAATGGCAAGGGGGCTGTACAGAGTGCGCTGGGACAGCCAGAGGCGGCCCTGACCTCTTTTGATGTCGCACTACACTTTGATACACATATGGCTCAAGCGTGGAGTAATAAGGGCCTTGTCTTGCGGCAATTGAGGCGTTATCCCGAAGCGCTACGAGCCTTTGAGAAGGCGCTAGACTATGAGCCAGATTCGTTTGTGCACTGGAATGGCAAAGGGCAGGTGCTCTATGAGATGATGCGCCTGCGCGAGGCCAGGCAAGCCTTTAATGAGGCGCTGAGCCGTAATAAAAAGTTTGCTCCCGCCTTACTGGGCATCGGTAACGTTCTCTATGCCGAACAGAGATTATCCGATGCCGTTGATATGTACTCGCGCGCACTCCAGTGTGATCCTAGATTCGTGCGAGCATGGGATCGGCTGGGCAACGTGCTGGCTGATATGAGACGCTACCATGAAGCACTCAAAGCCTATGATCAGGCCATTCATATTGATGCACGCTATGCCCCCGCGTGGCACGGGAAAGCCAAGGTGCTCTCTGACATAGAACAGTATCATCTCTCTCTGGACGCCTATGATCAGGCGCTACGCCTCAATCCCAATGCATCTCTGGCCCTAAATGGCAAAGGCAATGTGCTCTATCACATACGCATGTATGCTCAGGCATTAGAGTATTATGACCGTGCGTTGCAACAAGATCCACGTATGACCTCGGCTTTTCATAACAAGTCGCTGGTTCTTTTGCAACTGGGACAACCTGAGAACGCATTACTGGCAGCTGAAGCTGCCATCCGCCTCGCTCCTCATGATCCTGACAACTGGCAGCGCAAAGTAGAAGCGCTCAAGAAGTTGCGCCGCCGTAAAGAGGCCCAGATTGCCGAGCAGGAGGTTGCTCGCCTTCGTAGAGGTGCATAGCGAGTGTGCGTCATTTTTGGCCCTAATAGGGCGGCAGTTTTATATTCTTGTAAAATGTTGTGCCTGGGGCATGAGCGAATCCATCCCGTAGTTGCAGCAAAAATATTGCGCCTGACACACAAGCTCAGGCGCAATATTTTTGCGAGAATACGTATTTATAGGCATGAATGACGCAATGAATTGTACAGTTATGGTTCTAATGCCCTGTATTTAATCACCGCTGACACGTGTACCTTCATTTTTCTTACCGAGTACAGTTGTCTTATCATTGTGGTCATTGGATGAGGTATGAGCAAGCATCAGAACATATTCAGGGTAAGCAAGTGCACCATGCTCGTGCAAGTCCAAGCCCTCCAGCTCACCTTCCTTAGAGACACGTAGCAGACCAATCTTCTTGAGCAGTAGCATCATCGCAAGTGAAATGACGAATGTTGCCACACATGTCGCAGATGACCCAATCAGTTGTGCCACAAGTTGACTAGTGCCCCCGCCATAAAGCAGACCCTTCACTACGCTCGATGTGTCAACACCTGTTGGCGTTGCAGCGCCATACGCCCCCGTTGCAAATAAGCCAAGAGAGAGCGTGCCCCAGATACCGCAGAGCAGGTGAACAGGGACAGCGCCAATCGGATCATCGATGCGCAGATATTCCAGCAGATCCATACCCCAGATCACGATAAATGCCGCGACAATGCCGATGAAAAAAGCTCCCACTGGATCAACCCAATAGCAAGGGCAAGTGATAGCCACCAGTCCTGCTAAAAGGCCATTGACAACGAGACCGAGATCCCATTTCTTTGTACGGAAGTAGGAATAGAACAATGCTGTCAGGCCAGCAGAACAGGCAGCGAGCGTAGTATTAAAGGATACGCGGCCAATGCCGATCGCATCCAGCGCAGAAAGAGTACTTCCTGGATTAAAACCATACCAACCAAACCAGAGGATCAAGCCCCCGACCGCGCCAAGGATGAGATCGTGAGCAGGAGGAGGGCCACCACCATCACGCTTGAAGACACGCCCTAAACGTGGGCCGAGTGCAATTGCACCAGCCAGAGAGATCGCTCCACCGATGCTATGAACCACTGTTGAGCCTGCGAAATCATGGAAGTTACGTGCGGCCAGCCAGCCATCCGGTCCCCACGACCAGTGACCAATAATGGGGTATATGAAGCCGGTTACACCAATACTATACACAATATCGCCCCAAAAGCCACAGCGTCCTATCATGGCACCGGAGGTAATGGTCGAAGCAGTATCGGCAAACGCGAACTGGAAGACCCAGAAGGCCAGTAGTGGAATACCAGTTGACAAATACGTTGCGGGAAGACCCTGTAGAAAAAAGCCATGTGTACCAATCCATGGGTTACCTGGCTCAAACATAAAGGCAAAGCCCCAAGCCCAGAACAAGACGCCGCAGATGCAGGTATCTGCAATACCCTCTACCAGGATATTCACAGATTCGCGGGAACGAGCAAAACCAGCTTCGAGCATCACAAAGCCAACTTGCATACCAAAGACAAGAAATGCTGCGACTAACACCCAGACAGTGTTGATAGCGTTAATCTCTGGCGTAGGCGCTGCTACACCTGTGGCCGCTTTGGCTACCATCGGGAGGAATGTCCACATAGCTACAAGCACAAGTGCTAAGCCTAAGAGCTTTCCCCCCATATAAAAAGCAACGTTGCGTCGGATGAGAGGATCGCGCAGGTTGGTGCGAAAACGATCCCAGGCGGTATGAAGAACGGTCGTCATCGTAGAGTAAGTCCTTTCAATCCTAACCAGATGATCAGGAGAAGTGTTCTCAAGTTGCATCAATGGCCCTATGTACTCAACAGTGAGCAGCATAGACGCGCTTACTATACAAAAATATAGCTTCTTTTTATTAGATCTAATCTACACGAAATTTTTCTCTGTCATTCTGCTATTTTATATGAATATATCTGTTTCATGCAACATAAAATAAAAAATTGGTCTTCTGCCAAAGCTGGTAAATAATACACCAAGCTATAAATTATACCATAGAAATCATGCGATATGCGAGAATGATCAGTATCTATCTATCTATGAGGTACTACCATCTTCAACGTTATTGGAGAAACTTGACACCCATACGGGAAGAATTTCGTTTGATTTAAATACCCTATGTTATAATGTTTATTCAAGAAAAGCTGATTTTTAAGAAGGAGTGAGTCCTTATGGGCGATTTGGAAATGGAACTGCCACCGCCTCTCAACAAGACTGTTGCAACTGTGTTCCTCTTCTGGGTGAATAAAGTAGAGCCTGGTGGTGTGGTGACGGTGGAAGATATCTGGCACGCAGATACCAGATACACACATATGACCTTGTGCGATCCGCAACTTTCCACAACCTATACGTATGCCTTACTCTGGGTAATGGAGGACAGTACATTAGGCTGGTTGGCGTTGCTAGAGCGCATTGATCGTACTATTGTTGTCGGGTGTGAAGAACCGATGGAGCAGACAATCGTGAAGGTGATCGGGCCTCGTAGTGTAGAGCTGCTCAGCCCTGAGCAGTTTCAGGAAGCCCTGTTGCGTTTACGAGGGGATATCATTCGCCAGAAAATCGCAGGTCCGGCGGTATGGCAACCAATACAGGCCAAGCATATCGCGGCAGTTTTTGGCGAGATGCGCGATACGAACGTTTCATTACTGCCCCTATCATTAGCTCCGACCTTTCCATTGCCATGTCTCTCCAACTCTCCATCTGCGACAATAGCGACAAAACAGAGTGAGATGAGGCTAGGCAAGTTGTTATGTAAATACGATCGACACCATGAAGGGATGCCTGCGCTTTATGCTCTGGCTTGGTCGCCTGATAGTACTCGTATTGCTTCCGCCTGCTTTGGCAAAGACAATCTCCATGTCTGGGATGCGGCAAGTGGGCGTCCCTTGCTTGCTTATAAAGGTCATCGCTGGCATGTAGGGACGCTGAGCTGGTCGCCCGATGGTACACGCCTTGCATCTACTGATGCCTGGGAGCAGACCGTGCATGTCTGGGATGCGCAGAGCGGGGAGAGGTCACTGATCTATCAGGGGGCACAGGAGTCATCACGAGATGATGTGGATGATAACACGGATATTCCGCCGACGCTTGGTTTCTTTGGGCTGGCAATCTGGTCGCCTGATAGCACGCGTATCGCTTCCGCCATCGGGCGTCTGGGTACGAGGCATCCGGTCATTCGCGTCTGGGATGCGGCAACCGGCGAGCTAGACCTCATTTACGATCGGCATTGCAATACGATTACGGCCTTGAGCTGGTCGCCCGATGGGCGTTATATTGCGTCTGCTAGCGAGGACCAGACTGTACAGATCTGGCATGCGGTCACGGGCGAGCGCTTGATTTGCACGAACAGGGTTGTGCATAGCGCGCAAGGATTGGCTTGGTCGCCTGATGGTACACGGCTTGTCTCTGCCGAGGGGTATGTTGACCAGGCCATCCGCGTGTGGCAGTGGAATGCGGAACTGCCCGATGAAAGTGAGACCCTGCTGACCTATTATGGACATTCCAGCCAGGTCGAAGAGCTAACTTGGTCGCCGGATGGCAAACGTATCGCTTCCGGCGATGGTCAGGGGAAGGTGCAGATCTGGCACGCTAGGTCCGGCGAGCGGCTCTATACCTATCAGGGGCATGTTAACGGGACGGTGCTTGTTGGTAGCGTCATCGGTGCACTTGCGTGGTCGCCGGATGGTACACGTATTGCCTCTGCGCTGGTCAACGACCGTGTTGTGCACGTGTGGCAAGCTATGGAAGAATTGGCGGAGCACAAGAAACATATAGCCATAGAGTGCTATAGTTGCCGCGAACATGCTGGTGTACGGATCTCTCCCGGTCCCACACTCTATGCCGGAAAGTACTGGCTGGTCGAACATGCGTACCCAACTAGCTATAAAGGCTGGCTGGTCATCGTTGCTCGTCGGCATGTTGAGGCCCTTCATGATCTAAATAAAGAAGAGTTTATAGAGCTAGCTGATATACAATATAAGTTAACTAGGGCAATGCGGCAGGACTTCCAGATTCAGAAAGAATATATGGCTTGTTTTAGTGAAGCTGAGCATTTTCAGCATATTCATGTTCACGTTATTCCGCGCCCCTATGACCTACCGTCTGACGCGCTGGGGCCAAAGGTCTTTTCCAACTTGCACATCGCGGCCAGAGATGCTGTGCCATCTGATGAGATTATAGCTTTCTGCGAGGATTTTAGAAAAAGACTAGAGGCGCTGCAATAAGAACGTAGTTGCGCAATTTATTGCGCCATGCCCGTACACAAATATCCGTAGCCGCGCAATTTATTGCGCATAGGTAAGAAGCGGTGAAAACGTGCGCAATAAATTGCGCGGCTACGGATATTCTCCTGACATAAATAAATTATCGCAGATGATTGTTCCACTCGTGATCGAGTAGCGAATAGATGAGCGTATCCCACCAACGATCTTTCATCCACTCATTCTCGCGTAAACGCCCTTCGGGGCGCATACCAATTCTTTGCATGACACGCGCCGATGCCATATTTTCCGCGATACAGTGGGCGAAGATACGATGTAAACGGAGATCAAAGAAGCCAAAGGAAACTAGCGCGCGTGCCGCTTCAGTCGCATAGCCGTGTCCCCAATAGCGACTATTAAGCTCGTAACCGATCTCAGCTTCCCAATTCACGCGACCACTCATACGCAAGCCGCAGTTACCAATCAAGCGTCCTTCAGATGGGAGAATGATGGCAAGCTGGAATTTTTGCCGGGGTTGCTCCTCACGCCAACTCATAAACATCCTGACCATACTACGTGCATCCACCTCTGTCCGATAGGTCCAGGGCGTGAAGCGTAGATAGTGCGGATCATTTTGAT
>VBJK01000266.1 GCA_005879655.1 Chloroflexota bacterium
TCTCCCAACAATCACCACAGGAGAAGCTTATGCAAACTCTATTGGAGTGCAGCCTGACAACCTAGCATATCTGATATACACATCAGGCTCAACGGGCAAGCCGAAAGGGGCTATGAATAGCCACCGAGGTATCTGTAATCGGCTTCACTGGATGCAGCAGGCGTATCAGCTGACACAGAAAGATCGGGTCCTGCAAAAAACGCCTTTGAGCTTCGATGTCTCCGTTTGGGAGTTCTTTTGGCCTCTCTCTACAGGAGCAGCTTTGATCGTGGCCGCGCCAGGTGGTCATCAGGACCCATCCTATCTCAGAGCACTCATTGCCGAACAAGGCGTGAGCACATTGCATTTTGTACCTTCCATGCTGCAAGCCTTTTTGACAGAGCAGCATTTGGCAAGCTGTATAAGCTTACGTCAGGTGATATGCAGTGGAGAAGCGCTCACCGCATCTCTGCAAGCACGTTTCTTTGACTCTGTGGCCAAAGAAGTCCAGTTGCATAATCTCTATGGTCCAACTGAAGCGGCCATTGACGTGACCTTCTGGCCATGTCAGCGTGAAAGTGAGGATATACAGGTTCCTATTGGCCGTCCTATCGCCAATACTCAGATTTATCTGCTGGATGCCAGCTTGCAGCCCGTGCCAATAGGTGTGGTGGGAGAGCTGTACATTGGTGGTGTGGCCCTGGCACGCGGCTACTACAACCATCCCGATCTGACGGCGGAGAAGTTCATTGCTAATCCCTTCGGCGCGGGTGAGCGTCTGTATCGTACCGGAGACCTAGCCCGTTACATCGCGGATGGCAACATTGAATATGTGGGCCGCGTTGATCACCAGGTGAAGTTGCGAGGCATGCGCATCGAATTGGGGGAGATAGAGGCGGTGCTACAATCTCATCCGGCTATACAAGAGACAGTAGTGATCTTGCACGAGGAGAGCGAGGTCAGGAAGGTCCTGGTAGCCTATGTGGTAGCTCATGAGGAAAAAACACTCACCGCACATGAAGTCCAGGAATATCTACGCGCACGCTTGCCAGACTATATGGTACCAACATTCGTGATGTTTCTGGATGTCATGCCACTAACACCGAATGGCAAAGTGGCGCGCAAGGCCTTGCCTACCGTTGATTTTACCCAATGGGTGCAGCACGAGGAACCGGAGGTTCCATGCTATGGAGACAGCTTGCAGGTGACATTGCACGAATTGCTGGGGCAGATCTGGCAGGATGTGTTGGGGCTGCCCCAGGTGGGCATCCATGACAATTTCTTTGAACTGGGGGGTCACTCGCTACTGGCGACGCAAGTGGTGACACGTATTCATCGCACGATTAAGGTAGATTTGCCGTTGCGTAGCCTCTTTGAGGCTCCCACCATTGCACAGCTTTCTCATTATCTTGAAGCGTCGCTGCGCCTTGCTTCGCCCCAGCTCCTCCAGCCCGTCCAACCCGCGCAGGGCAACCAGGTGCGTGGTTGCCCTGTGGAGCGGCCAGACAATCTGCCCCTCTCCTTTGCACAAGAGCGTTTATGGTTCCTCGATCAGTGGATGCAAGGTAGTTCCTGGTATAACGTACCGATAGCTCTTCGTCTCTCTGGCTGGCTGGACGTGCAGGCGTTGGAGCGCACTCTGGCAACGGTGATACAACGGCACGAAAGCTTGCGCACAACCTTTGAGCTGCGCGATGGACATCCAGTGCAAGTCATTGCGCCATCCTTGTCCTTCCAGGTGCCAGTGATTGACCTGTGTGGCCTTACGGGTACTGAGAGTGATGGGCAAGTGATGCAATTGGCTCGTGCAGAGGCCGGGCACAGCTTTGACTTGGCGCATGGTCCATTATTGCGCGTCTGCTTGCTGCGCTTCACAACCTGTGCACCTTGCGCCATAGAAAGCGCTGCATTGGTGGAACATGTGCTACTGTTCACGCTGCATCATATCGTCACTGATGGCTGGTCAATGGGTGTGTTGATGCGCGAGATCACCATGCTCTATCAAGCAGAAATAGGAGGAGAACCTGCACAGTTACCAGCACTGCCTATGCAGTATGCCGACTACGCGCTCTGGCAACGCCAATGGTTGCAGGGCGAGATCCTGGAAGTGCAGCTGGCTTACTGGCGCAAACAGCTCTCCGGTGTCCCCGCCAGCCTAGACCTGCCCACAGACTACCCGCGTCCAGCAGTGCAAACAGGTGCCGGGGCACGGCTGATACGGCACTTGTCACCTACCCTGTTGCAAGGACTGAAGGACCTGAGTCAACAGGCAGGGGTCACGTTGTTTATGACGTTATTGGCCGCTTTCCAAGTCTTGTTGATGCGTTATAGTGGTCAACAGGATATTGTGGTAGGCTCTCCCATTGCCAATCGTACACGGGAAGAGTTAGAGGGCTTAGTGGGCTTTTTCGTCAACACATTGGCGTTGCGCACCGATCTTTCAGGGAACCCAAGTTTTCTGCAATTGCTTGCCCGCGTACGTGAGGTCGCCTTGCAGGCTTATGCACACCAGGATATCCCCTTTGAGAAACTGGTGCTAGAAACGCAGCTACAAAGAGATCTCAGTCGTCATCCCTTGTTCCAGGTACTGTTTAGCTTGGAGCAGACATCCATAGCGCAGCTCGCTCTGCTAGAACTCAGCGCTAACCTGATGTACGTTGAGAGCTATGCTGCCAAGTTCGATCTAAGTCTCGTTGCCAGTGAGGAGCTGGAGGGCGGATTACAATTGGTGATGCATTATAACACTGATCTCTTCACTGTAACGACCATTGATCGTCTATTGCACTATTGGCAGACACTGCTGGAGGCGATTGTACAGCAACCTGAACAGCACATTACAACTCTGCCCCTGCTCACCGCTGAGGAGCGCCAGCAATTGCTCATCACGTGGAATGCTACAACGACAGCTCCGCTGTTAGAGGATGTGTGTGTGCATCAGCTCTTTGAGCATCAGGTCGCACAAATTCCAGAGTGTGTAGCGGTTGTATGTGGGGAGGAACACCTCACTTACGAGTATCTCAACTGTAAGGCTAACCAACTGTCTCACTATCTGCAACGTCAGGGCAGCCAACCGCAAGGCAACCACGCGCAGGACAACCACGCGCAAGGCAACCACAAGGGATTGCCCCTACAATGGAACGATGATACTTCTGAGGCCGATTCGTTGTCCTGTGGGGCGGCAATCTCTGGTGGTTGGTCTGAGATACGTGTCGGACTTTGCCTGGAAAAAGGGCCGCTGTCGCTAATTGCGCAGCTGGCAATCTTCAAAGCTGGCTGGGCCTATGTGTTCTTGGACCCTGCTGAACCTAGCACTCGTCTGGCTTCCATCATTGATGATGCTCGTCCTCACATGATACTGATTTTCAATCCCTCTTTTCAATCCCCATCGAGAAAGGACATTGGCTCCCTCGGCCTCCCCAGAGGGGAAGTATACACACCAAATCTTCATGAGTCAAGTGGAAATGCACTAGCACATGTTCATGTGAAAGACTACGCAGGCACTATCCTCTCCTATGAGCAGTGCTGGCAGGCGTTGCCAGTAGAAGCGGCAGCCAATCCCACGGTACAGCTTACCGCCGCCAATCTGGCGTATATCGTCTACACTTCAGGCTCAACTGGACGGCCCAAGGGTGTCATGAGCACACATAGGGGAGTCGTCAACTATTTGCGCTTCCTGATGCAGAGCTATCAGTTGCGTAGAGAGATGACCGTATTGCAGATTCCACCGCTGGGCTTTGATGCCTCGGTACGCGATAGCTTTGGGACTTTAGTAGCGGGCGGACGGCTAGTGTTGACGCGGAGCCACGAGACGAGAGATCTACAGAGGATGCTAGTTTTACTGCAAGAGCAGCACATTACGCATCTACTCAGCATTGTACCCTCGTTCCTACGTACCTTGTTTGATGTAGCTCAGACACTCAAACAGAGCTGTCCGACTGTACGACAGATCTTGATCAGTGGTGAGAACTTGTCTTTGGCTGAGGTAGCACGTGCCAGACGCATTTTTGCCAAGCACGTCGAAGTGGTCAATCAATATGGACCAACGGAAACTACGATGACTGCAACATACTATCGGGTAGCACCCGCTTCGCCAGCGGAGGGAATAGCGCTGGTCGGACGACCTATTGCAAATATGCAGGTCTATCTGCTCGATCAACACATGCAGCCAGTCCCGATAGGAGTCGCTGGCGAGGTCTACCTGGGTGGACCTGGATTGGCATGGGGCTATCTAGGGCGACCGGATGCAACGGCTGAGAAGTTTGTGCCGCTGCTATCAGTCAGACGGTGCCATCAAATATCTGGGACGCAGCGATCAACAGGTCAAGATACGTGGCAATCGCGTGGAACCGGGCGAAATCGAGCAGCAACTGCAACTGCATTCAGGAGTCAAGCAGTGCGTTGTGATGATGAGAGAGGATCATCCCGGTGAACCACAGCTTGCAGCTTATCTAGTTTGCCAGCCAGTAGATGCAGTTCCAACAGCTCAGGAGCTTCACCAGTTTTTGCAAGCGCGCTTGCCAGATTATATGCTACCGACCCATTTTGTACGCATCTCCGAACTACCATTAACGCCAAATGGGAAAGTAGATCGACGTGCCTTGCCAGCATCAGATCTCACATACCTGAGCCAAAACGAGGCTTTTGTGGCACCACAAACGCCGCTTCAAGAGCGGCTCGCTGCAATGTGGACTGAACTGCTCCATCTCTCCCAGGTCAGCATTCATGACAATTTCTTTCTTGTAGGAGGGCATTCGTTGTTAGCAGCCCAGTTGATGTTACAAATACAAACCGTAATTGGCGTGAAGGTGCCTCTACGCACCTTATTCGAGGCATCAACCATAGCAGAGATGGCAGAAGCCATCCAACACATCCAAAGCGAGCAGATAGAGCAGACCGCGAACGAAGAGTTAGCACAAATGCTTACAGCACTAGGAGGTCTGTCAGAAGACGACATACAAGCCATCTTTGGCGGATAACGAGCAGTGGCAATTTAGACGAACGAAGAGTAACGATACTCTGGCCTGCTTGACTGAGGGCCAACAAAGCTTATGTAAGAATAAAGAAAGAAGACATATTGAGGAAGAGACAGATGAGTGATCTCGTTGGACGAATTGCAGACCTAACACCAGAGAAACGCAAACTGCTTGCCCAAAAATTGCAAAAGAAACTTCTTGCACAGCGCTTGCAGCAAGAGAAAGAGCCTGTAGCAGAAGTGCAGATTCTTCCACAGCAGAGAAATAGCAATGTTTTCCCGCTCTCCTTTGCACAGAGGGGGCTTTGGTTTCTACACCAATTGGACTCCCACAGTGCTGCTTATAATATGTCTTCAGTGCACAAGCTCACTGGTTGGCTGCGTGTGGACGCACTGGAACGGAGTCTGGCAGTGGTAGTGCAACGGCACGAGGTACTGCGTACGACCTTGCTATGGGGCAAGCTTTACGGAGAGGAACAGCCCGTCCAAGTTATTGCTCCTCGTCTTGCCATGCGGGTGCCTGTGGTTGATCTGTGTGGCTGGACTGCCAGCGAACGTGATCGGCAGGTCAGGCAGTTGGCTCGTGCTGAAGCCCAGTCTCCTTTTGATCTCACGGTCGGTCCATTGTTGCGTGTATGCTTATTGCGCTTGGATGAGCAGGAGCACGTATTGTTGTGTACGTTGCATCATATCATCAGCGAT
>VBJK01000139.1 GCA_005879655.1 Chloroflexota bacterium
AGCAGCAGCGCTTTCGTTACATCCTTGCGTGGCTATTGTACATCGCAAGTAGAAATGTGGCAAGCAATTGTAGAGGAGGGGAAGTAGCTTATAAGCGCTACTTCTCCGTATCGGCATCCACAAAGACAGGCGTAGGGCGACGAATGAGCGAATTGCGCGAGGTGGGACCACCTGATGGGTTCATCAACGAACCGTTATTGCCGTTAAAGCTACTGAATGGTTTCTTATTCTGCTGCACCACAGGCTGCGCCGTTGACGTATCAGAGCGTGCTTCCAACCCGGCTTGCAGAATATCTAAGCCACTGCGCAATGTCATCATATCGCGCATAAAACTGGCCACAGCTGACGCTGCCGAACCTTTGTCGCGTGATGCCTCAAAGCGTCGGGCGGTCGCTTCACCAGCGGATTGGGCAGCTTGAGCCATGGGATCAGACGTTTTTGCAGCGTAGGCATCATTAAAGATATCATCCCAATTGCTCCAGCGACCACGCAGAGGTTTCCAGCCCAGCTGGCTATCGCTGATCGTCCGCCATTTTTCTTCGGTGTATTGTATCCAGTCATCCATGAGACGCTCGTAGGCAGCTAACTGCTGACGTAAACGCGCTTCCTCTTGTGAGGAACGCTGTGAAAAACTTTGCGTGAAGGCATCGGTATTCTGAGTGCTGGCATTTGGAGGGAAAGTAGCGCCAGCTTGAGGCATAAAGCCGTTGGCTGCGGGGTATGGATTAGGGGCTTGTAGACCGGCGAAAATACCAGAGCCATTCACAGCCGCCATGTCAGCCGTCATTGGACCAGCAGGTAAACTCAGGATAGGGACCTCCGTGCCCGCCGGAAGCTCCCCAATCACCTGCATACCACCCGCTCCCAGCGCAGGAGTCATAATGGTGGTCCCATCTTGCAGGAGGAGAGCCTCAGAAAGTGTTGGCAAACCACCAATCACAATCTCTTCATGTCCAATAGCATCCAGAATACGCCAAGCGAGCCGTGGATGTTTGATCGCCCACCAGCTGCGGCGCGCAATAAAGGTAGAGGCAAATGTGAAATTTACTACCAACCAGACCACACCACGCACCGCGAACCAGTTGACGAGCGCAATAACGATGACTAGATACCAGGGATCATGTTGCCCTGCTTCTTCAATGAAGGTCAGCACGGCGGCTACAGTCAGACTAGGATCGCGTAATGGATTGATAAAATCCAGTATGCGCCAAAGCCACCTCTTGCCTGTCTTCTCTTCCAATGTGCGCTCCTCTCACTTCCTTTGCTATTATGCTAGAAGTACATAGTTTTGATTACTTGCAAGGGCAATTCTAGCACGTGACCAATCTCTCTGCAAGTTTTGAGCAACAGATAAGTAGTTATGGTTATGAATGAAGACGGATTTTCAGGCATCTAGCAAACTCTTACCATCTGTTTCTCTGTATAGAATAAAACGTATACCCACTTACAAACAAAAGAGCACGGTACTAAGGTACCGTGTAACAAATGAATAGATGCTCCATGACAGCTCAGAAGTAGCTTCAAAAAAGAAAGTTGGTTAATTGTGTACAGTCTGCACAAGTACCAGATGCCTTCTAGCACATTACATATGTCAAGAGAGACAGACAAGCTCTTGTCGCTCAGCAAGGTAACGTTGGACGTGTGTACATTCGTTAATACTTGGTCTTCTACAACTATAACAGGCAGGGACGCAGTTATGGGCAGTGGTCCCGCCTTCCGGCAATGGCACAAAATGATGAAGGATCTGAAAGGGCCTGATCTGACAATAGGCACAGCGCCAATTGAAATGATCCAATGTAATCAACCAATCACGGATCGTCAGCGTCGCTTTTATCTGCAAACAGCGCGCCCGTACTAGTTGCGCTTGCACGCGATCATACTCACGAATAAATATCCGGTAATTGTCCTCCGTTCCTGCTAATTCTCTAATCTTACTGACCAATTTCCTTTCATTGCTGGCAGCCCACTGCGCCAATGTCAACAGAAGTGCCTTATTCTCTGATGTCATAGGTAACTCCCCGAAAAGCGAACCATCACGATGGTTGCGACAAGATACTGATATCTTGCAGATAATAATACCTGCAAATAGTCTATTTTACTAGTCTAGAAAAAAATATATATGCAAAGTATACATATTTTTTTCCAACAGAATATTAAGAGTAAATGGCAAACAAAACGCTTTTTTTTTGTCACAGCTCAGCGGCCAGGGCACCCACAAGGGGATGCCCCTACAATGGTACGAACACGCCTCACAAGCCCATCGTACCATTGTAGGGGCATCCCTTGTGGGTGCCCTGGCCGCTGAGCTGTTGCTTTTTTTGCTCTCAACACCTAATCTCTCGGCATAATGAAGAGAATAGCAGTGCGACGAACAGATTTCGATTGAGTCGGAATACACCGATGGATGCGTGTCATATTTGAAGAAGCCTTCTACTTACTATCCCATAGTACATGTCTGGCGCTATACGTCAGCAGATAGAGGATAGATATGGAAGGACTGTCTATACAACTTTTGCAAAACCTTACTATAAATAGTCAGGATTCTGGCATTTATGTTGCATTATATGGTACGATTCACATGGTGTCCTGCATAACGCCATCATACATGATCTGGTGTATCCACTAGTAGATCGTAACTTGTGATATCACGCATGGAATGCGTGCAACATCTAGGTAGTATATCACAGATAAACGCGATCTCAAAAGAACAGTAAACACCTGTTAGAAAGGACCAAAGCCATGCCTACGCGGATGAAGACGGATGTCCATCCTCCGCAGTTGATGCATGCTCGTCGTCTCATCATTGCCTCAAATCGTGGCCCCGTCGAGTTTCAGCTAGGTAGCAACAACACGCTTAAACCTCGCCGGGGTGCCGGTGGGATGGTGACAGCGCTGATCGATGCTGGTAACAGCATGGATGTTACCTGGGTTGCAATGACGATGACCGAAGGCGACCGGTTGGCGGTGCAACAACAAGGAGAATTGTTGCAATCACCGCTACGTGGTCAGAAAATGCAACTACGGTATGTCCCCATTGCCAAAGCTGCGTACCGAAAGCACTATGACAAGATTAGTAATGAATTGCTCTGGTTCCTCCAGCACTATATGTACGACCCAACGGAGGATAGCCCACGCCAATTGCAAGACGCCTGGATCAACGGTTACAGTGTGGCAAATCAGGCTATTGCTGATGCCATCTGTGCAGAGATTGAACGCGAAGATACCGTACCGGTAGTAATGCTCCATGATTATCATCTCTACCTGGTATCATCCATGATTCGTAAACGTCATCCTGGCATTGTAACACAACAGTTCATCCATATACCATGGCCTGATATTCGTTGTTGGCATTTCTTACCCAGCAATATCGCGCAGGCCATCTACAGCGGGCTAGCGGGAAACGATATCCTTGGCTTTCAGACGGAGCGTGACGCTCGCAATTTCTTGGAGGGTGCACGCACAATCCTCGAAGGCGCGGTCGTTGACTTCGAGGAAGGTGCCGTCTGGTGGCAAGGGCATCGTACACAGACCCGCGCTTACTCCATTTCAATTTCTGTCACCGAAGAGCGACGGATTATCAATAGCACAGCAGGGAAGCGTGCAGCAGAAAAGATTCTACCACTCCTGCGTGAACATACGATTATGCGCGTTGACCGTCTTGAACCAACGAAGAACATCTTACGCGGCTTCCAGGCATATAATTATATACTGGAAGAACATCCAGAATTACATGGTAAAGTGACCTTTCTCGCTTTTCTCGTACCCTCTCGTCAAAATCTGCCCATCTATCGTCGCACTACTGCCGAGGTTCACGCAATTATTGATGAGGTCAATCAAAAATATAGTACAGAGGATTGGATTCCCATTCATACATTCTTTGATAATGATCGCACCCGCGCTCTTGCTGCTATGCAGTATTATGATGTGCTGCTCGTCAATCCTATCATTGATGGCATGAATCTGGTAGCCAAAGAAGGACCTGTGGTAAACCAGAAAAATGGAGTCCTTGTACTTTCGCGCACTGTAGGCGCGTTTCAGCAATTAGCTAAGGGATCGATCCCTACCTCTCCAACCGACGTAATAGAGACGGCACAAGCCATCTACAAGGGGTTAATGCTAACCCCCGAAGAACGACGCATGAAAGCCATGCTAGCACGCCAGGCAGTAGAACGGAGCGATTTAAACCTGTGGCTCAGTAAGCAGATTCATGATATTAATGAGCTGCTTGACCGCACTTTCACTACACAACGCGCGGATGCCGCCACGAACGAAATTGTTAATGTCAGTTAGCCTTTGTTCATTGAGGGTTGGATTTTCCCATTCGTTAGGGGACACAATGTCGCGGTCCCTACGAATGGGGTTCATGATTCCTGTAGCGCGCAATTTATTGCGCCCGCCGCAATGAATTGCGCATCTACTACCTTGTAACTTCTTGATCCTCTGATTGCACCTCTTACTGCTTCACCTCTATTTCGATTTCGTTATCCCCTGTAGGAAGCACTTCTGTACGCTCTCCAGAACGTATCAAGCGCAAATGCACCCGTTTGCCTGCCAGTTGCAGTCCCTGGATCTCCATGGTCTGGAGCCAGTCAGGCAAGGTCGGCCTGTCCAGTACCAACCGCTGCCGTTGCGCATCGGGCTGGAAACCAAGCAGGGCATTGAGTAACAGGAAGGGGGCACCAGAGGCCCAGGCTTGTGGGGAGCAAGCAACCGGATAGCGTGTAGGACCATAGCCTGGACGTTGCTGAAAGCCACAATACAATTCTGGCAAGCGCGCACCCTCAAAGTAGAGGCTCGCACCGTAGAGGCTCTTGAGCAATACACCCGCCTCCTCTTTCCCACCATAACGAGCAAAGCCTGCACCAACCAGCGCCGTATCATGAGGCCAGACAGAGCCGTTATGATAGCTCATTGGGTTATAGCGCACAGCCCCGCTGGAGAGCGTACGAATTCCCCACCCACTATACATATCTTTACGCATCAAACGCTGCATGAGCAGTTGCGCTGATGCATCCGGTAGGATACCACTCCACAGACATTGGCCCGCATTAGAGGAGACCACATCACACGGTTTTTTATCGCTAGCCAGTGCCAGGTACAGTGCCTGTTCGTCTTCCCACCAGAACTGCCGCATAAAACGCTCTCGTAATTGCTGAGCCGCCAGTTCCCAGCAAGCAACTGCCTCTGTCTTGCCTAAGCGACTCGCTAAGTACGTTACCGCACGATAAGCCGCGTAGGCGTACCCTTGTACCTCGCTCAATGCAATCGGCGAGCTTGCTAATTGACCGTTGTCATGCGAAACGGCATCCCAGGAATCCTTCCAGCCCTGATTGCTCAACCCCTTCTCAGATGCCTTGTGATACTCGATGAAGCCATCGCCATCCCGATCCCCATACTCTACCATCCAACGGAGCGCCGCTTCAACATTTGGCCACAGTTTGCGCAACAGTACTAGATCATCAGTCCAACGTATATATGCCTCAAATGTGATTAAGAAAAGCGGAGTAACATCAACGCTTCCATAATAGGGAATATACGGGATCTCACGGCAATTCGCCATTTCCCCAGTACGCATTTCGTGTAACATCTTGCCCGGCTCTTCAT
Organism: Chloroflexota bacterium; assembly: GCA_005879655.1. The sequence continues at coordinate 5,605 of VBJK01000139.1, forward strand.
CGGTGAATGGATCAAGCTTTGTGCCCTGATAGGCCGCAAGGAAGGCTAATGTACCACGTACGACTTCAGGGAACCAGGGCAGAAATTCCAGACAGGTGACAAGGCCGTCACGCCCGAAGGGACAGGAGAACCAGGGAATGCCAGCATAGGGATAATGCCCATGTGGCGTCATAGTACTCAACATCAGCAAATCATGCAGGCTACGCGTAAGTAAGCGATTAAACAGGTAGTCATCAGTTCGTACCATTGGCTGCGCTAGATCCCGCCACGTTCCCTGAGGAAGACCGGTGACAAAATGTCCGGTATTGGAAACCGCCATTTTGACGCTTACACATATTTCGACAGGTTGACCGCGCATCAGCAATAATTTCCAGTGCACACGATCAGCGGAGACACTCTTGCTTGGTTGTGAAAACGTCACATGCGTTTCGCGCTCTACATTATCCAGCCCGCGATAAGCGAAGAGGAGCGAGCTATCACTCGTGCGAACTGGTAACGATTCACCATGCCCCTCACGGATGAACCCCCGCACTTCAAAGATGTCACGGAAGTCCGCCCCCAGTTTAAGGCTGAGCGTAACAGGGAGCGCATGTGCGCAAAAACTGGTGACAGTATACGTTTGAATCATTTCTTCGTAACATAGCTCTACTTTACGATTGACATGAATCGCGCCCTGTTCCACTAGTATATGCTGATTAAGAGGAAAAGCAGTATTTGTTAAATCAATCTGACACTCATTGCCCATATTAGCAATATGATGAGAGAGCGTCACCAGCTGGCTTCCCTCTAGAAACAGATTACACGTGCGTAGAAAACGTGTTCCATTCCAGTACAGGCCCATTTCTGGTCTTGACGCAAGGAGATCGCCGCGCACATCTGTTACAAGAAAGGCATCCCCACATTTGAGCGTAATCTGCTGTGGGGCACTGGGATGCTCTCTGTCCTCAAGCTTGTCTACTTCGACCCGCTGGCTCGCTGTAGTGGACAACAGAAGCACTTCTGACACTTGATCTACCATGATCGTTACTTTCTACCATGTGAATTTAACCAATGATTATAGCCAGATTTCCCTCTACGGGAGTCTGGTAGGTCTTAGAGAGACTTTCTCTTCAGGATGGAATGCCATAGGAATGGAGCACTCCATTTACCCCAAAGGTATTAGCCCAGCAGGAGAAATAAGTTGCGCGGTCATGATGCGGGGTTCCATCCATGATAAGTGAGCACGTCATTGTGCAACTAGCAAGCTCCCACCGCAAAAGAGAAAGCGACTCTCCTAGCGGGGAGCCGCAAGTGCGGTGTGCCAGCGTCCGTCATACTGCTACGTTAAGTACCTTTGATCTCTATAACCTATCGTGCCAGCAAAAGGTAACACCACTAAGAAACTGGTAAGCCATACAATGCTCCGGTGACAACTGCCTTTGTCCTTTTGTCTGGCGTCTCTCTGATACTAGCTTATACCACCAACCAAACGCTAGCTTACACTACCAGCACCATATTTGCTGGCAGTCTCTTCTATTATGTATGCAACTTTTCGCCCCAACTAAGAGACCAGATCAAAGGTTGGGACTTGCAGCACACGTGCCAATAAACGCAGGTGATACGGTTGAGGATCAATACGTCCATCTTCGAGATGGGTAATCGTGTCTCGGCGCAGGCCAGTCAAATCCGCCATTTGCCCAAGGCTTAACCCCCGACGCTGTCGCAAAAGACGGAGATTAGGTAAACCACGAGGTTTCACAATTCTCTCCTTAGTGGCCATCTGTTTCATCTGCCTCTCCTTTGAGGTAATATGAACGTTTCCTAATGAGTAGCATACCAGATGAGACAGAATGTTGTCTAGTGATACACATCTTTTGGATTGTCGCTCATGCAACACACTGTTGCATATAATTATATAACAGTTCAACACCAATATTATACCACTTTTTCGCACTATGCAGTGTTACGGTTGCTGCCAATAGTATGCCATCTTACCAACAATACCAGCGCGATACATGCTGTCTCAAACCTACGCCAAGCTGCCTCTCGACGATAAGGTCGTCTATATCTATTACGGATGACCTGCTAAAACTGATACATACACTCTCACCTCACCATGCTCATAGCGCGTCAACTTATAAAAAGCAAGCGTAGGTAAAGAGTATAGAAACTATATCAGGAAAAGCGCCAACATGCCAGAGGCAAGCACAAGGGATTGCCCTGTGGCCCAGCGTCACTATGCCGGTTAGCCGAGCCACCAATCAGCTATATTGCACGTCATTGCCGATTGGTCGGGGTGAGGCAAAACATTGTGCACATGCTCACTCGCCACGACAATAGTGTTTTCTAGATAGAGAGGTATTATATATGCCTGTTCGGCTAAACGCTCCAAAAAACGATGGTAAGCGGCTCTGCGTTCAGCAAAAGACACATTATAGCGCCCTTGCGTCAGGCTTTGGTCAATAATTGTATCATAAACATGCCCATAGTTGCCCAGATCAGGGTGAGTGGCGTCCGGTATTTGCGAGGAATGAAAAACGCTATATTCCTCATCCGGTTCAGGACTATTGGCATAGGTAAAGAGGGAGAGGTCATAAGCCCCGGTGGCTAGAATACCACCTCGCGTATACCCGCCAAAAAAGTCACTGAGATGATAGTACAAGATCTGTACCTGTATGCCCACTAGTCCTAGTGCACGTTGTACCTCTTGCGCCAGCGCCACACGCAACGGATTATCCTCTGTAGTCGCCAGACGTATACGACAGAGCTGCCCGTCCTTCCACAAGACGCCATGCTGATCGGGTAGCCAGCCAGCTTGCGCCAGTAACGAGCGAGCTGTCGCAAGATCATACGCACTCGGCGCAATGGTTGCGTCGTAGAACAGCGAAGGTTGAGGCTCGACCTGCGTTACACGCCTCTTGCAATCCGGTTCGTGTAAGACTGTCTTGAGCATTGCACAGATATCGAGCGACAATTGTACAGCCTTACGCACCCTGATATCCTGAAAGAGAGGTTGTGCCATGTTAAAATCCAGATGCTCATAGGAGGCCGCAGACGTTTGTAGCATATGCATAACAGCGGGCACATGTGCTACAGGCGGGAGATCATACTCGTGATAGCCCGGCGTAACCGTCACCTGCTGCTGTTGTAGCGCCGCCAGCAGTTCAGGCATACTCCCGTACGCCTGATAGATTAGACGCGCCAGGTAGGGACCATGAAAGGTTGTTGAGGTATAGTAGGGATTAGGAACAAGCGTATAGCGCTGACCCACCAGCATATTGAGCACTTTATAAGGACCGCTTGTCACCTGTGGGATCTGGTAGACAGCCCGCGTATTCTGTAGCGCTATGGGTTGCCAATGGCTCCAGGCGTGTCTGGGGGCGGCATAGGGCAGATAAAACAGGTAAGGACCAAACGGCTGTTTCATATGTAGCACAACGGTATACTGATCAAGCGTCTCAATACGAGCGATCTGGTCATAGCCGCTGGCGATGGTTGCGCCAGTATCAGGATCTTGATTCAGACTCCACCAGTACTGAAAGTCGTCCGCGCTGATTGGCTGACCATCCGACCAGCGTAAATCATGGCGTAAATGCAACATAATCGTTTTGCCGCCATCGAGTACGCCACCATTCTCCGGCAATGGGACCTCGCTTAACTGGTCAGCATGCACATGAAAGTGATGATCGAAAAAGACTGGTCTTCCCCAGAGAGCGTTATCAAGCATGAGATCGCTATCAGAGCTAGCAAATAAGGGATTAGCAGTACCAGGGAAATGAGTATCCCCCAGTGTCAACTCACCAGTAGGGGTACGTTGCGCGGGTGGTGTAAAAGTGTACGTGCCGAAAAGAGGCGAGTGTACGGCTGTATTAGATGTAGAGTTACAGCCTACAATGATCAACAACAAGAAAACCGTAGCTGCGCAATTTATTGCGCGTATGATGTTTTTATATAACACACGCGCAATAAATTGCGCAACTACGGTTTTCTTGTTGTTTTTATGTAACACGCGCGCAATAAATTGCGCAGCTACGGGTGTGCTTATGCTTTTGTACAACACACGCGCAATAAATTGCGCAGCTACGGTTTTCTTGTTGTTTTTATGCAACACGCGCGCAATAAATTGCGCAGCTACGGGTGTGCTTATGCTTTTGTACAACACACGCGCAATAAATTGCGCAGCTACGGTTTTCTTGTTGTTTTTATGTAACACGCGCGCAATAAATTGCGCAGTCACAGTTCGTGTCGGTGATGCCGCAGGTGCATCATGGGTCATCGTCAGCTCCAACCACAATAATGGCTGGACGGTCAGGATTACTGTTATCGGAGATCTGCGAAACAGTCATTCCTGCTGGACGTGTGGCACAGTGCGTCACACTCTCAATGCGGCGAGCCGTACGCATAAAATGGTTCACATCAAAAACATGCAATGACGTTGCAATGTTTACTAACAGGTCGCGGCTGATCCCATCTCCATACCCCTGAATCCAGAAAATCACCCCACTGCGCTCATAGATCAACTCACCACTGCCATCGTAAACCCATTTACGCGGCGACTTATTAATCGAGACCCATTGGCCATCGACATAGATAGCAGCTTGTTTATTGGCACCGATAAGCACTTGATGAGCGGCACCTAATTTTACCCCCTGCAAAACTTTGCCATCACCTAATGGCTTAAACTCCCAGATGATAAGCTGCCTGGCGAGACTTTGATCTTCTACGCGCGCACTATGAGCAGACATTGCACCAGCATCAGTATCATCGGCATCCTCAGCAGGAGGAACATAGGTACAGACGAACATCAGAAGCGGGCCATCCGTCCATGTTTGATCGGAACCATCATAAAGATACAGTTTAGAAACAGTATAGTTATCGGGCAGAGATGGCCAGTAAATGGGAAATTGCAGCAACCTGGACGCCTGGATCAGATCTAACTGTTTTTCGTCAGACAGAGCAGGAGCAGCACTGGCTTGCTGCTCAGACGACGGTTGTTGCGGTAATGCTCGTCCCACCGGGGGAGCATCACGATACTGCACGACACCGGAGTGAGGGCCAGCAAACAGATAGACCAGACCTGAAGCAAACGCCGTGCTCGTCACCATCATCGTCATGAGCATGAAACACACGCACACACAGGCACCCACTAGATAGCTACGACGCGCTGGCAATACATCCTTGAAGCCCTGCCACAGAGAAACGCGTACAGAACGAATAAGACTACGATGCAACTTAAGACGGCGGAAGACACGTACATACGTTTTCTGTTCTAGTCCAGGCCTCACAGGCTCAAAACGTGAATTTTCCGCATCTAACAGAGTCGTCACAAAGAGAGGTGGCATCTCCTCCTTCTCAAGAGAAAAAAGGGCACCTAATTCCTGAGCAAAGGCCAGATCCTCCTCAGAAAAATCATCTGGAAGACCTGATGCCAGCATGGGCCGGTCAGCAAAACTGTCTTCCGGTTCATAGAGACGTGGGTCAAATTCGCTCATACTCATGTGCATATTCCTTGAGCGCTTCGCGTAAGTTTTTCCGCGCTCGCCATAGACGAGTGTCAACGGCGTGACGGGTCAGGCCCGTTTTTGTTGCCAGTTCCTCCGTGCTAGCAAATTTGAAATACCGCTGATAAATCAAATAGCGATCTAGCTCAGGTAGCGTGGCCAGAGCCTGGCGCAATTCTTCGCGCCTTTCACTTTGTTCAACTAAATGTTCCATGCTCGCTTCAGGATGTGGTGGTAGCGTTACACGATGATTGCTCTCAAATCCCCATCCATGTGACGCAAATTATGTGTCTGGCGACGACACAATTGACGACGGCGGTCCAAGGCAATATACTTGGCTCGCATCGTCAACCATGTACGTAACGTTCCACGCTTTGCGTCAAAAGTGTCAATCTCTTGCCATACTGCAACAAATAAGTCATTAACACACTCTTCAGCATCTTGCGCTACGCCAATGCCATCCAGCACCACACGAATAAAATAAAATAGTTCACGAGAATATCGAGCAATAAGTGTCTCTAATGCTTCAGGATCGCGCTCCATCAACCTTTGGGCGAGGTCATCATCTGACCAATCACATCGTACCATCTTTGCTCCTTACAGATCAGTGTATATCTCTGTGTAATTAGCGGAGCTACCCTGCTTGTTACACAACAACTTACCACGGAGGGGTAGAGACATACGGGATCAGTGGCTCGCCATCATCATGATAAATATACTACGTCATTGCGAGGTTATTTTTCTCATGACGGAGGCTGCTTACAACTTCTGTAGTAAAGAACGCCAAATCTTACGCTCTCTGATGCTTCTCGCTTCATTCAATAAAGGGCAATCCCTTGTGGTCAATACCGTTCAAATAAGCCTCCCACCGCCGCGCAGGGCACCCACAAGGGATGCCCCTACAATGGTACGAATCGGCTTGTGGTGCGCGTTCGTACCATTGTAGGGGCATCCCTTGTGGGTACCCTGCGGACCCTTATTTCACCGGTATTGTCCCTTGTGGTTGCCCTGCGGACGGCTTATTCTTCTGAAATTGCGCCACCAATTTCATCCTTCATGGTGCCATACCATGGCATGGACTACTTGAACGGTATTGTCCCTTATGGTTGCCCTACTCGGTGACAATTTAGCGCATATTCAATACGGGAATCTTCGAGACGCTCCAGCGATCATTGGGGCTAGAGACTTCAAACTGGACCATCGAGATGGCATCTGTGGGGCAACGTACGATACAGAGACCACAACGGATACACTTTTCCTCATCGATAATCATATCAGCGCCGCCGCTCCAAGACTGCGTGCCTTGATGCATTGGATCGCCCTTTACAACGCGCGACAGACCCTCCATACTGATGCAGTCATAAGGACAGATGTCAACACAGCCTGAACAAAGGATACAGATCGAGGGATCGATCATGATATTCAATTGGCATTGTAGGCAGCGGCGCGCCTGCACCACGGCCTGATCTGGCGTATACCCCGTCTCAGTCTCACGCGTATTGCTATAGCGCAACTTCAATGGCAGGGAAGGGATCATCTCGTGCGCAATCGACTCGTAGTTGTCAACCATACCACGGCGATAATCGGGCAACTCGATCTCTTCGGCTACTTCAGCGGGCTTATCGAGACCACCGAGATAGCGATTAATAGCAGCTGCAACATCGCGCCCATCGCCAATGGCTGATATCAGATTACGCGCGCCCTGCGTGTAGTCACCACCGGCGAACAAGCCAGGGCGGCTCGTCATCCAGCTATCCACGTCAATGAGCGGGAGGTCCCACTTGTTGACCTCAATGCCCAGCTCTGCGGCCTGTATCCAGGAGGCATCGCTATCCTGACCAAAGGCGGCAATGACAGTATCCACCTCGATGTCAAACTCGGTGCCAGGAATGGCAATGGGGCGACGACGGCCACTCGCATCGGGATCACCCAGCTTATTGCGGATAAAGCGAATCCCGCTCGTATGCACGCCATCTTTGTTCAAGACTGCAACCTGAGTCACCAGATACTGGAATTCGACAAACTCCAGTTTGGCCTCATCAACCTCGTACTCATCCGAAGGCTGCTCCTCCTGCGAGCGGCGATACATGACATAGACCTTCTCAGCTCCGAAACGGATAGCCGTACGGCAGCAGTCCATTGCCGTAAAGCCAGCACCCAGCACAGCTACGCGTTTGCCAATAAAGGCAGGCTCGCCATAATTGGTCTTCTCTAGCAAGCGAATACCATCCTCAACGCCTTGCAGGTTGGCACCAGGAATGACCTTATTATCGGGGCCGGTAATGGCTTTGGGAATATAACATCCGGCGGCGATGAAGACTGCATCATACTCTTTGACCAAGTCGCTGAGCTGCACATCGCGTCCGACCTTAATGTTATACTTCACCTCAACGCCCAGGTCTTCCATATATTCGTCACACTCTTCACGTGTGATATCGCGGGGGAGACGCCAGACGGGAATACCATTCACCATCACACCGCCAGCAGTGGGATACTGCTCGTAAATAGTCACCGGGTAGCCCATCTCACGCAGGTCGCGCGCGCAGGCTAGACCAGCAGACCCTGCCCCAATAATGGCTACCTTCTGATCTTTAGTAGTTGCCGGTTGCTCGGCATGATGACGATACTCGCGGTGATCAGCGGCTGCGCGTTTCAACCAACAGATGGCAATGGGCTTGCCGTCGATTTTATTGCGGCGGCAAACAGGCTCACAGGGGCGTGCACAGGTGCGTCCCAGCACACCTGGTACGACATTTGCTTTGCGGTTCAGCAGATAGGCTTCATCAAAGCGGGCCTGCGAAATAAGACCAATATAGGTTGATACATCGGTATGAGCCGGACAACCAACTTGACAGGGTATATTTGTTTGATACCAGTCCGGCGTGACAGTTACCGAGCGGTATCGAGCTTCCAAATCACTATCTGGATCAATCATCTAAACCTCCGCCTCTGGATAGCCCTGCGCTGCACACAGGGGGAGGAAAGAGGCGTTCCTTTGTCGTAGCCCTTCGACCAGCCCCCGCGCAGAGACGAATGGGGTTTCTGCGTCAAAAGGTCCTGTTCAAGATACTTTTCCTCGTGACACGGCGGGTTCCGTTCTGTCAGATTATAGCATAGGCCCGCTCGGTGGAACAAGATTGTGTGGTTCATCCCCAAGGTCCAATGTCGCTTAAGGCTCGCCCGCACGCGTGCGAGGCAAGCACAAGGGACAATACTGATGAAATAAGCCCCACCGCCGTGCAGGGCACCCACAAGGGATTGCCTCTACAATGACACGGATACCCCTCGGACTATGTTTCTGGCGCTCGCTCACGGCAGACTTTGCAAAAGCTTGCGCCTGGCCGATTCATATGTCCACAAGGCCACGCCTTCAGGGACAGCGTTTGTCCTGTTCCCCCTGAGTCAGGTGACTGGCTCGTCGTTAGCAGAGATGATGTCGATGCGGTGATGCCAGATACGTTCTTACTATCCTCCTTCTTGGGGGGATGCACATTTCTCTTGCGCATTAACATAGTAAGACAGATAGCCAGCATGAGGAGCAGGACAACTCCACCGATCATGATAGCCCACGCTTGCCACGGAGCAAGACTAAAAGGATGAGCAACGGAGGACGAGGAATTGGAACCCTGACTCACGTGTTGTCCCTGTGTGGGCGTTGGCGAAACAAAAGGAGTAGGCTCTGCCTCTGCCTGTGTCCGTGCCTCGGTGAGCAATGGTTGTACGGCCTGGAATTGCGGATAGCTGCGTGCCAAGTGGGTAAATTCCTGCTCTGCCTTATGCCAATGACCAGGGGTCGTCGCTGCGTAATCGTTATATGCCTGACTCCACAACTTCTGGAATGGGCCAGGGGTCAGATCCAGATTGATGCTCTGTGCCAGCTGAAGCGCACTCTTGCTTGCCTGTAGGAAACTGACGCCAGGGCTATTAGGGAGAACAAAGCTTTCAGTCCCAACAATTTCACCCTGACTATTAAGAGCGGGGCTACCATCATTGCCATCGTTAATACTATTACCAATCTGGATCAATGGCGGGCCACTCTCACTCGACTTTATTGAGCTTACAACGACAGAAGTAGGAGAGGAAGTCAAAAATGCCTGTGGCTTGAGCATTGCGTCCCCATTCACCGCAACACTCGCTGTATCTGTTGTCGTGGGCACATGTACAATGGCTTCATCTTTTTGGTCAAAGGGACTGTGTGCCTTGATAGCATCAACCGTCATCACTGAAGTACTTGGTAGACTTTGCAGATCGGGTGCTGCATAAGGACCGGCGTAGTCTGTACTTAGATAAACACGAATGGTGGGAGAAGCATAGACAGCACTTGATTGAAGCGTGCCACTTGTCAGTTGCTGAAGCACATCCTTCGCCGTAACTTGTGCGGAACCTGCTTTGGCATTGTGGTTGATATAATTGGCAACGTCCTGGGCTGCTGCCGCGTAAAGCTTCGGGTTAAGTACTTGATCGGGTGGGTGCACCACGTGATCGGCGGTCAAAACATCGCCTTGCGAGCTAATAAATATCCCAGTGCCTATAGATGAAAGTCGATAATTGCCATTAGTTTGTTGTGGAAAGGATACACTCGTGGTCGGAGGAAACTGAACCGTAAGATGCCCAAGAACATCTGTCCAGAGGCGTACAGTAGCGGGTTTAGCGATAGTCACTGCCCGCCCAGCCGGGTCGCTGACAGCTCTCGCTGCTATGTTCTGGTGACTCTGAGCATAGAGCTGTTGAGGTGCTAGTAGATTAACACTTGCAAATACGCTAACACACCAGAGTCCAATTGCCAATAACGAGTATCTTAAAGCATGTGGATGTCGAGAAGTGTCAGAGCCTTTGCTGGGCTTTGTCTTTTTCGTTACGAAAATCATCTTGCTGCTCTCTAGCGATGCCAGAAGTGTAGTCGCCATGCCGCCTGCTGTAGTGATTGTAACACTTTTTGAAGCCTTTATGCTTAGGAAACTGATCCTCAGACACTTGGAGATGTATGACGTTTACGCACTACAAAAAGAGCCACAGAGGCGATCAGCAGACCACAGCCAATCAGTGCGAAACCACCTGGCCACCAGTGGTTGTCATAAGTGCCACTAGCATCGTAATTGCTAGTCGTGTAAGTAGTCGAAAAGCCAAATGCATCAGACAAGATCAACTCGTCAATTACATGAGCCTGGACAGGCTGTGGATTTACGTTATTACCGTTCACACTAATTGTATCACGGTGGGCGAGAAAAGCCACTTTCATACTCCCCTGAATCTTGGTACAATCGATGTGAGGTGAGAGCTTATCACACTGAGCAATAAAGACAGTTAAACGATTATCGGCGGGATAGATGTAAATATTACTATTTTGCGGAACATAGGAATACGCATTTGCTACGTCCTCGGACTTCATATATGGAACCATCGGGGAGGAGATACCCCAGAGCACACCAGCTAGCGAGACCGACAAGCCGATCATGACCCAGCCAGGGCGTCGGGTAAACAGAAATTTCGACCAGCGTATCCAAGCTGGCTCAAGAGGGGTTTGCTTATCTGGGGTTTGTTTATCCAAGAGTCCAAGTTGTTGGGCAACACGATGCAGATCAGGGTTTTTGCTATCGTCTAAAGCTGCTCTGACTAGCTCCTCTAGTCTTCCTCTGGACTGTGCCCACCGAAGCAGCTCAAAGACGGCCTGCTGTAGGTTGCCGTCTACTGTAATAGTGTTGAGATGTTCATTGATGCCAAACAACACCATTTGCTCTAAATCAGCGCGGGTCGGAAAAGCGCTTATGAGAGCATCTTGCAACTCTCTGAGTCGCGCACCATCCATAAGCATGATGCCTCGCTTTCTTACAACTTTCAGTCGTTGTAGCGCGATATTAGTTTCTATACCTCAACGAATGCTATGCTTAGTATACTATATTGTTTGGATTTGTCAATTTGCTTATACTACACTCCAGCGCTTTTGCTTTTCTCCGACAATCCCAAAAGAAAGCAGCCTGCTTCTCTCTGCTAGGCTGCTACGGGGGGGGACAAGAAGAGGTCTACCGGCTAAGCGAGATCAGCGGTTATCCCTTGCAACAGTTGGCGTGCACTGTCTTCATCTGATACAACAGCCATATGCTGTCTGCCTTACTTCTGGCCACAAATTTTTCGACTTCAGGTGAAGTTTCGATAAGCCAAGTGAACTCGTATCGCATGAATAATACCTCCTTGACTACTCTTTTATGCCGTCATCCCTCGTAACAATTTGCGAGCACTCGCTTCGTCTTGGGCCACAATCAAGCGCTGCATGAGCGTATCTAATTCGCTTGGAACGTGTAGACGTGAGACACGTTTCTGTGCAAGACTTACTAGCGAAGGAAAACGGTACTGCACAATCTTGATAATTGCCTCCTGTAAGCCCTCGGCTTTGCCTTCAACTTTGCCTTCAACTTTGCCTTTAGCCTCACTTCTAGCCACCAGTTTTTTGACTTCAGGCAGAGTCTCGATAAACCAATCACGTCCGTATTGCATGAATAATACCTCCTTGACCTCTCTTTTGTGGGTTTTGGAAACGGTTTTAGATCTTAGTAGAATACGATAAAAACGCACTAAATGTTGGCGAAGCTGTTCTTGAGAGTAATAGTCTCTCATCTGATGAATAGCGGAAATAAGCAACGGTGCATCAGCATTACTCATAGCGGGCAGAAATGTATACATAAAGATGGCTTGCTCACGCACGTACTCACGAGCGTCCTGCTCGCAGAGCACGATGGCCTTATAGTGAAAAGTGAGTAAGACCTCATCGGCACATTTCTCCTCGTATGGCGGCTGCGGGACTTGCCTAGCAAACGGATAGAGTACGACAGATAAGACTGGCAGTTTGTATTTGGCATGTAGCCCGACGTGATATTGCAGCATACGGTAATGCATTTTGCTGTCGCTCTTGGTCTGTAGCTCTACATTCATGATCAGACGGTGCCCTCGGTAGACTACATTATATACCAGATCTGCCCTCAGTGTCGAGCGATCCAACTCGATGTTTTTCTCGTTTTTTGGAAGCAGCTGCGTACCGGGTACCAAGCGGGGCAGAATTTTGTCAGCTTCATGGCCAAAGAGTGATTTTAAGGTCGCGTCATACTCCTGTGCTTGTGGTGCTTGCATCTTCTTTCATGCATCCTCTCTTCCATATAGTCTTATAAAATAGGGATTATGCAGGAACCATGGTGTGAGTCTGGTGTGCTCTACCCACCTGAGATCCCCTCACTCTATGTAATACCCATCACATCGCAAAAAGCGGAAAAAATTCCTTGGGAAGAGAGTTTTTCTTCAGAGATGTTGTGCTTGGTTGTATGAGGACCCCGCGCAGGGCACCCACAAGGGATGCCCATAGGCGTGCGCGTTAAGCAGAGGGAAGCCCTCTGCACTCCCTTTCTCCTGCCGCCTCCGGCGGCAAAAGAGAAGAATGGAAGTCTTTGGGGACACCCCAAACCCCGCCAGGGGCGAAGCCCCCTGGACCCCCGCTTAGCGCGCATGCCTATGGGCATCCCTTGTGGTTGCCCTGGGAGTGGGGGTAGTGAAGGTTTAATCTAGCGATTGCGCCTCTTCCACCATATAGCCCGCCGAGCGTAGACGGCACAATAGCTCATCGCATTGTGCTCGATTGCGTGTTTCCAGCGTAATAGTCTCTTCGCGTTGCATAATGGGGAGGCGGTTAGAGATACGCTGGTGGCGCACATCGATCACGTTGATGCGCATATCGGCAATGATCTCTAGCATACGCATCAACTCACCAGGGCGATCGGTCAGACGCGTATGAATGACGAAGTAGCGACCAGCAGCGGCCATACCATGCTCAATAAAGCGCCCGACAAGATTCATATCGATATTACCGCCGGTCAGCGGGACTAATACTTTCTTGCCCTTGAGTTGAATTGTACTACTGAGCATTGCCGCCAGACCAATCGCGCCCGCACCCTCGACGAGCATCTTGCAACGCTCCATTAAGAGCAGGACAGCGTTGATAATATCTTCATCACTGACCAACACAACATCATCCACCATCTGCCGAATAATCGAGAAGGTCAGTTCACCTGGTCTCTTGGTCGCAATACCGTCCGCGATCGTAGCGATCGAAGGGAGTGTTGTTGGTACACCAGCATTCAGCGATACGCGACAACTGGGTGCCCCTGCTGCCTGCACGCCAATAATCGTAATATCCGGCTTCAGAGCACGTGCCGCGATAGCAATACCTGAGATGAGACCACCACCACCAATAGGAACAACAATAGCTTCCGCATCGGGCAGATCATTCAACATCTCCAGACCCAGCGAACCCTGACCCGCAATCACATCAGGATCATCGAAGGGGTGTATAAACGTTGCGCCGGATGCGCGTTGCAGCTCGCAGCTATGCTGGTAGGCATCGTCATACGTGCTGCCATACAACACCACATCGGCACCATATTCTTGTGTTGCCATCACTTTCGCCAGTGGGGCTATCTCTGGCATAACAATAGTGCAGGGAATAGCATATTGAGCGGCAGCGATAGCGACACCCTGGGCATGATTGCCAGCTGAGGCGGCGATAACACCGGCTTTACGTTGTTCGGCAGTGAGTCGAGCCATCTTATAAGCCGCCCCGCGTGCTTTGAATGAACCTCCGCGCTGCATGTGCTCAGCCTTCAAGTAAATGTCGGCCCCCGTCATCTTCTTAAACGTGCGTGAAGGAGTCAGTGGGGTATGGTGCATAATTGGTTTGAGGAACTTATACGCTTGCCAGACATCAGCAATTGTCACCGATGTTTGTTGCTCTTGCTGTATAGAATCTGCCACACGCATAGTTTCTACAGTTGTATTATTTTCTAATAGACGCATATTACGTTTACGACCCCTTTCAGTCCCCCGCAGGACAATACCACAGTCGCAGTGGCTTGCATACAAAAAAATCTTATGCCTCGTTGCATAAGTGTTATAAAGTGCATTATAGCGTAGATCACAAGGGGTGACAATAAACCTTCTCTGCGGCTTGCTCTTCCATCCCTGGACCGCCCGCTATCCATATGATACGTTGATCGCGTCGGAACCAGGAGAGCTGACGACGGGTAAAATCGTGTATAGCGTATTTCAAACGCTGCACCATCTCGGCTTCATGCGCAAAGTCGCCGCGCAACAAACGGACAATGAAGCGGTATTCCAGTCCCAGCTCGTCCAATCGTTCGACACTGATGCCCTGTGCCAGTAAGTCGTGTACTTCTTGTACCATGCCCTGTTGCATACGCTCGTCCACGCGGTCATCGATACGACAGTAGAGGACTTTTCTAGGCCACTCAATGCCCAGTAACAGGCTCTTATAGAGCGGGCTAGCCGTACTACGTTGCACTGAGAATGGTTTGCCGGAGACGATACACACCTCTAATGCACGAATGACGCGCCGAGGATTGTTACGGTCGATTGTGGCTGCGCTCTGGGGGTCCAGTTGTTCCAGTTGGGCCAGCAAGTCAGCCAATGGACGGGCTGCTAGTTCTGCACGTAGCGCTGGCTGTGGGGCGACCTGGGGAATGGCCAGATGATCAACAACCGCCTGGATATAGTGCGCTGAACCTCCCACCAGTAACGGCTGTTTGCCGCGCGCGAGAATAGCATTGATGGCGGCGATGGCATCTTGCTGATATTGTGCGACAGTATACGTATCGCGTGGATCGGCGACATCTAGCAAGTAGTGTGGCACGAGCGCGCGTTCAGCGGGTGTTACTTTGGCGCTACCTATATCCAAGCCACGATAGACTTGGCGCGAATCGGCAGAGACGATCTCGCCGTTATAACGCTGTGCCAGGTCTATACCGAGCGAGCTTTTGCCCGATGCGGTAGGACCAAGGACAACGATCAATCTAGGATACGACGATGGTGAGTGTAATTCCTCCACAGCAGGTCCTCTATGGTTGATTTTACCTCATCAGGTAATCAACACGTAGCACTAAAAACAAGACAACCGCCAGTCCGGCTAGCGCAGCCAGGAGCATAGACCAGCCTGCACTCAGCGGCAGTGTGAGCATTGCACCCAGACCAGCACCGACCAAGGCGGCCAATACTATCACCAGTTTACGTGTATATGTCAAGAGCCAGCTTATACCATTAACCATGCGATCACTGATCAGCGGATTGGTGCCCGCAGTGGCTGCTAACGCTGCGACCAGCAGCATAATGAGGAACAACGGCCACGTCAGATTGATACGCACCGCGAATTGCCACGTGCATCTGGTAATTGCCAGAATCAGCAAGACTGCACCTGCACCGGTATAAGCCCGATTGACCATATCTGCTCGCGTCCAGCTATGATCGCGATTGACGAAAAGCGCCCCTAGTGTAGTAGTCACAATCATCAGTACCAGCACCAGAATAAATGCAGGATTTGCAGGTAATACATGAACGAACGAATTACTCAGACTACCAAGCATAAAAGCGGAGAATAAGACTGAACCCTGCTTGAACCACTGCTGCTGCCGTGCCGTAATCTGTAAGGGTTCCGATCCACGTGCATAACGACTATTGGGTTGGCCATATTTGGTTATATCTTCCTGTTTGTATGTCCCGGTGATAGGAGCTTGTTCAGTTGGTTCGTCTGGATCAATAGCGACGGATGCATACATGGCTGAACCCCGGACCTGGATCATTGTGCCACCCATCGTCAAGTCATCGTATCCATAGTCTTCATCGTCGTCCAGATCAGCGCCAATCGTCTTGCCACCGCGTCGCGGCCAATGTTGTGTAGTAGAATAGCCCAACACGTCTGCCTCTACCACCACCACAATCTTTTTCGCCCCTGGATAGTCTGGTATAATAATAATGCTACCAGTATGATGTCCACTGCGTAGCGCTGTACTATCGATATGTACATTGATATGGGCAATAGCATCGTCAAATTGCGTCTGATCCACCAGAATCCAGGGATCAGTCGCGTAGATGTGGCCTCGGACAAGCATACCTTGACTGCCAGAGATGATCAGCTCTTGTGGTGCGGAAATACCCGGATAGAGTTCGCCAAAATCCAGGGTATGGGTGTTTACATGCACATAAGAGGGAATTTTGCGAGGCGTAGCGCTGCCATTGCCATTCGTAGCTGGTGGCCTCACTGCCGTGTGTTGAGCGGTATTGCCACGCCCACGCGGTCCTACACGAGATCCCGCTCGGCTACGCAGAGCTACATTTGGCCCGATGAATGCTTGCACGAAACGCTCAACTGCTTCCTGT
>VBJK01000063.1 GCA_005879655.1 Chloroflexota bacterium
CTGTGAGCTATTTGAGAGATCATCCAGCAGCAATGAGGCAAGGATGTGTTGAGCTTGCTGTGTGGGAAACAGAGTCGCCCACAGTAGAGCACAGACTTGATAAGTGAGATAGGTTCCGTTCTTCATCTGCTCACGGAGGTAGTCCTGCCAGATCATTTCCCAAGGTTGATCGGGCTGGTCTTGAGAAAGGTATAACATCTCTAGCAAGCGTGTCTCAGCTGGATAACAGATCTCCTCGGCGTACTGGAATAGGCTCTGCTGGTGAGTCACATAGGTGGTAACATCTTGTGGCCTGATCTGCTTACGGTTTTCTGTTGTGTCGTGCACTTGCTGGCAACCCTGTAGAGCTTTTTCATAACCAACATAGTTGCTCTCCTTGAGTGGAACGACGGCAGGCGTGATGGGAAAACCTATTTCTAATGAATAGCGAGCGAGTAGGGGCAAATACCCTTCAAAGCGTGAGCGCACCTGTTTGAGAGAGTATCCTGCCGGACCACGCGCTCCTAAAAAGCACAGAGCTGCGCAGGCGAGGTCAACAGTATCGAGATCAGGAGTCCCCTGTGGTGACTCAGGCTTGAAGGGAGCGATGGCTGGCAGTCCCGTCAGGCCAAGCAAGGGAGGAACGATATTTTGGAAGACGATATCTTTGCACTCTAAGAGGTCCTGTGCAATCACGGTCAGCATGGTCAGGGTAGCACGCTGGCGGGAAAGTTGTTGACAGGATAGCAGACTCTCTTGCAGTACGGCTAACCGTGCAGAGTGCGCTGCTTCCGAGGGGGTATTAAGCAGCAGACGCTTCATTGCGGCCTCTATTTCTGTACAAATGTCAAAATTTTCTGCTTGCTGTGCCTCTTCATAGAGTTGGAGAAGGGCCAGCATAAGGGTACGCTCAAGGTCGTGTGGGATGGTTGACTCTTTTGCTTCCAGCAGGCATTCAGCTGCAAGCAAAATGTCGTGCTGATTCTGTTGGCGATCTGCTGTGAGTGGGAGTAGCTCTCTGATGATATGCCAGGTTTTTGCATTCACATCGTTGATTTGATAGGCTACCGCTAATAAAAAAGGCTCGCGCCAGAGGTCATCCTGCCGACGTGCTTTCTGCAAGAGGTCGGCGCTACCGAACGAGGGATCAGTTGTCGGACGGCTCAAGAGATGACGTGCCGCAAAGTATTCTTGCAAAGTTCGGTGAAAGAACCCGTAATATTCGCCTGTACGCAAGACAAAAATCCCTCCCCGCTCACGTACACGTGCTATAAATGCCTCTGCTTCTTTGAGCGCTTGCTCTGGTGATGTATGATCAATTTGTTCAATGGTCCGACTGATTGCAACTAGCACATCATGTTTAGTAGAGAAGCTGTTTCTTGTCTCCTGCATCTGATAGGCAATGGGACCTAAACGTTGCACCGCCTGTGCTTCAGGGATAGTTGGCAGGCCGCGCTTGGCGTTGCGATGTTCAAGCAAGACCTGGACGAGCAGAGTGTACAGGTCAACGCGCCGCCGTGGCAGTTCAATGCCGTTTTGTTGCATGATTGCCAGCAGTGTAAGCAGGAATGGATTCTCGACCATCTCGCGTATCCCCTGATGACTTGCCAGAGCATTGTTGAGATTCTTTTCAATCTCTGCTGCTTGCCGTGCAACCTGTTCTTCAGTTTCCTGGGCTGAAAGAGTGGCGGTATGGTTCCCACGCGCACTTGCTCGACACCAGCGCGGTAAGAATGCCCTGATCTGTTCGGGTGTCAGTTCGGCAATAGTGTAATGCGTGTACCCAGGGAATGCGTTTTTGTCATAGCCTGCCACACGCGAGGTAATCAGAAAGCGGTTAAAGCTTGTCGCGCTACTAGCCCTGCTGCACGTGTCTGCGATAAACGCCTTGATGGTGTCCTGTACCTGTGTGCGCACTTGCTGATCACTCACCTCGTCAAGGCCGTCGAAGAGTACCAGGCATTGCCCACGCTCTAAACGACCACACAACCAGGCCAGCATGGCAGGAGATGCCAGATCATCCAGCTCTTTGGGAGCAGAGGAGAGATAATCCCAAATACTAGTTTTATGAGTGTCTTTGGCCTTGTCCAGGAAGGTAGCATAATGGCCTAAACGTATAAAGATTGGCACCAGAATGGGTGAGTATGGCTCTTCCAGCGGATCAGCTTTGCCAGATCCACGTCGTGCCATAAACAACGTCAGGCGCAACAAGAGCGTACTCTTGCCCATACCAGGATAGCCCTGAATAACAGCAGCCGGGTGTTCTGGGTTGAGGCGTTGCCACAGTTCGGACATGGTAACGGTCTTACTGTCTCTCAAGCCGCGTTCATACTGATGTTCTGCGCTGATCAGCACTCGTTGAGCCTCTGGATCTACTTGACCACTCCGTATGCCTGTGCGCAATTGTTCTCTTTGTTCCAGCGTCAACCACTGGTCAATATCGAGCTGATGGGGACGCAACTGTAGAGGGATAAAGATCTCGTCCAACTGTACCTTGGGCGGTATCAGTGGTATGCCCTCAATCATAAGATCCTGTGTATCGAAGATCCTGCGGGATAGATAACGCTTTTGTAGGATAGCAGGCGGTTCCGCAATGGGGAACTGTGCAATAGTCCAGGCGCATAGGTAGAGCAGTGCAAGGATGAGAAAAACCGTAAGGGCGGTAGGCCCATATTGAAAGATAATAGCTTGTAAAGGCAGTTTGCTGTAATCTGTATCCCGCGCTGTGAAGAGCCAGGTCGCAAGAAGGCTGAGGAGGATGTTCACAACGCTAGAGACAACGAACCCACGTGTGGTTGATAGCATCTTACAGGGCCTGATCAACCACGCCGGAAGATAAGTATTGGGCGCAGAGGGAGCCATCTTCATTGTTCCTTCGCTTTAAAAAGAGAATAGTCTGGTGCAAATTTTTCGACTGATCATTTATATAGACGAATGAAGATGGCAAAAGTACAAGAGCCACCAAGGTACAGCCTGCCAATCTACCTTCAACCACTCACTTCCCACTCACTCGCATACACCCCATACACATACAGATCTATCAGACGATCATTGAGCCATTGACCATTGTGCACCGTCCTCCTCCTCGTAAAGCCCAGGCGTTCGGGAATAGCACAACTGCGCTCATTGTCGGTAGCACAGCGCACCTCCACTTTAGTGAGCTTCAAGACCGTAAACGCATAGTTGACCATGACACGGCACGCCTTCGTCATTAGCCCTTTGCCCTGAAATTGTGGGGCGAGCATGTAGCCAATCTCGACTTTACGGCTGATCCAGTCAATAGGATGGTAGCCAATGGTGCCAGCAATCATGCCTCTGTGCCAGATGGCGCAGGTAAAACCATCGTTGCGCGCTACGTGGCCTTGCGTTATACGAATAAAATCCAGCTCGTCTTCAATGGAACGCGTGGCATCAACCCAGGGCAGCCAGCGGCACAAATAAGCGCGATTTTGGTCAACCAGTGCATAAAGGTCGCTAGCATCACGCTCAGTCAGTATACGTAGCTCGGTCTCCTCATCGACCGGTAAGCGCAACGATAAGATATCCATGGATTTCGATATTATCCCTTCCTCATCGGCGGTAGTGGCGTTGTAGCTCTGAAGCGTAGTGTTTCCCCACACTATCCGCATTTTCGGCCAGCCAGGCGGCTAGATGAGTATGACCTGTCGGCTGCTGCTGGGAAATAAGCAGGTCCGCCATTAAGCCTTTTACCTCTTCCTGGGTGATAAGCACGTCACCTAGGAATGGCTCGATCAGCTTCGCCAGGGAGAATGCCAGCTCTGGATTGACATGCGTAATCCATACTTTGCGCTCTAGCGTGCTGGCGATGAGGTTTACTAACTCCTCAAAGGTGAAGGTGTCAGGCCCAACAGCATCTATGATCATAGTATCACGCTGCTTGCCTGCCTGTACAACGAGATCGGCCATATCTTCAACGTAGATGGGTTGTAGACGGTAATTTCCCCCGCCAAAGATGGGGAAGACGGGAAAACGGCGTAGCAACCAGGCGATGTTGTTAATGAGAATATCTTCCGCGCCAAAGATCACGGTTGGCCGTATGATGGCATAGCTGAGTCCTGACGCGATCAGTGCTTTTTCAAGTTCTGCTTTCCCCTTAAAGTATGGCAGACGTGAGGTTTCTGACGGATTCGTAATACTGATATGCACTATGCGCTCAATGCCAGCTTCTTTTGCCGCCTGAAAAAGAATTTTGGTATTTTCGACTGCCTGCGCGAAGGTGATGTCTCCGTGTGAGAAACGCACCCAATAGGTGTTGTAGAGCGTTGTGGCACCCTCTAAGCTTTTGGCTAATGCCGTTGGGTTGTCGAAATTAAAGGGGCAGACCTGGACCTGTGCCCTAAAAGCAGTGGGCCTGTTGCTATGCCCTGTTAATGTACGAACCCTGATACCTTGTTCCAGCAATCTGCTGGTGATGTATTTTCCTGTGTAGCTGAACGCACCTGTGATCACGTGGGTAGCTGTCATATCTTGCCTCCTCATGAAGAAACTACTGTTGCGATTATCTTGCTGTTAATATGATATGGCTATCAATTCAAATGTGCTACTGAGGAACTATTTCGCACCTTTCAAACGTAGTAAAAAGGGACCCGTAGACGCGCAATTCATTGTGTCAGGAACACAAACAAAGAAAACATGCGCAATACATTGCGCGGCTACGGAATGTGTCTGACTCTGCTTCGTGCAAAAAATGGACGTTCACCTCATCAGAGGCTTGTATAATTAGCACAGTTGGTTGCTTGTATGCTATTGTGTATATGTATGAGGAGAAAGTCTGGCCACGAAGTTGATGATCATGCGTTTCGTGTCTACAATATAGAGGGGACTATGTCGGCTTCTTTTGCGCGGTAAGGGAGACGCATCTTGAAGGAGACTCTACGCTGCTCTAATTGCAATAAACCGGTATCTGAAGGTGCATATTACTGTACTACCTGCTCTGAGCTGATTGGGGCAGGACATTTTGCTGTGTCGCAGCCCAGGCGTGCTCTCTCTATCACTATACCGTTGCTGGATGATGAACTTGATATAGAAGAGGATCAACCCTTACAACCGGAAACTTGGCATAAAGAGGTAGCGCAAACCACAACTCGTGAACATGCAACTTATCCGCCAAGGCCCACTCATTCTCATCCTGCCGTCTTTCTAGGGGGAAGTGCGGGAAACAACGTTGCTCCTACACTGGTGGTTTGGGCCTGTTTATTTGTGATTGTCTTTACGGTGCTTGGTGGGGTCTTGGGTGTGTTTATGGCATTAGGGCATGGTCCACAGGTGATTGCCAAAGATGCTGGCATGATGTTGCAGGTCTCTCCCAGCACAGTGGCCATTGGTACGACGATGACGTTGCGGGGAAGCCACTTTAGCCATAGTGGTCGTGTGCAATTGACACGCGGTCTATTTATTCCGGTGGTTGATACTGCTGGTTCAGCGGAGATCGACGTGGATGCGGATGGGCAGTTTACTGACACGGTGGTGGTGACAAAGGACTGGGGCGTTGGCCAGCACATGCTACAAGCACAGGATGTGCAGACACACAAAGTGGCCTCTTTCCCTATTAAGGTCATCGGTGAGAACACCTCGCTACGTCCGGCGCATCTCAAGTTGTC
This sequence comes from Chloroflexota bacterium, assembly GCA_005879655.1. The sequence goes on from VBJK01000063.1 coordinate 5,601, forward strand.
ACAGGATACGCTTGATTTTGGTACGGGCGATCTGGCAACGAATAGCACGCAGCTCGTGACGCTCTCCAACACAGGTGAGGGTCAGATCTCCTGGCAGGCAAGCTCCGATCAGCCCTGGTTACAGACTAGTCCTGGCAGTGGGATGTTTATAGGCGAACAGAGTTCACAGGTGATGATCGCGGCGGTTCGTGCGAACCTCCAGCCAGGTAGCTATAGCGGGCATGTGACATTCTCATCGAATGCCGGAAACAGTATGCTCACAGTAACGCTCAAGGTGATCCCGCTCAAACCTGGCAACGAAGCCGTGATGCAAATTTCATCTCCGACACTCTCCTTCAATGCGATCGACGCAGACACCTTCACGCCCGCACAGGGTATTACGGTGAGCAATCCTGGCGTCCTGCAACTAGAATGGCAAGCGTCTAGCGATGTCAAGTGGCTCTCTATCTCGCCTTCTTCGGGGACTGTCTTGTCCGGCGATGGGGAAACACTTTCTGTGGCTGTCGATCCCAGAACTCTGCTACCGGGTACTTACCATGCCATCATTACTTTGAGTAGCGACCAAGGGGATGGCGTCAAGGATAGTCCGCAGAGCGTGTATGTCAGTGTCACCATTGCGCCTAGCTGTGCATTGCTGGCGTCACCCAATACGTTGGCCTTTAGTGGCATAGCTCAACAATCAGCTCCGGCTATGCAAACGATTGATCTAGGTGTTTCGCACGGGTGCAAGTCGTCAATTGCCTGGAGTGCAGCGACCAATGTCAGCTGGCTCAGCGTGAACCTGAAAAATGGTCAAACACCAGCTACCCTTACAGTAAGCGCAAATCTGAATGGCTTAATGCCGGGAACGTATGATGGTGCAGTGGTTATTAGCTCTGTTGCTGGTGCACAGACCATACCAGTCACTTTGACGCTAGGGAAACAGACGATGCCGTTACTCGCCGTCTCTAGCCCTTCGTCGCTCGCTTTTACTGGTGTCGCAGGACAGCCGAACCCCGCTGTGCAAGCGTTAACGTTTGCTAATACTGGTAGTGGGACGCTCTTCTGGGATGCCAGTGTGTCAACAACGGGTGGCAATTGGCTTGCGCTTTCGCAGCAGGCGGGAACATTGTCCGCGCAACAGGGAGCGACACTAGGGGTTTCTGCCGCGCTCTTACCGTCTCTTGCTGCTGGTACTTATAACGGCATTATTACCTTGACGGGCAGGGATAGCACTGGACAAACGGTAGCCGGGAGTCCGCGTACTATCGCAGTCAGTTTTGTCGTTGGGGGGCCGTGTACTTTCTCTGCCACTCCCACGAATAATCAGCTAAGTTTTGCAGGAAACACGACCTCACAAACCTTTACCGTCAAAACGAGTGGGAATTGTGCTGGTAATATCGTCATCACGCCAACTATCAAGCTGGATCAGGGTAGTGATTGGCTAACGGTCTCGCCCAATCCTGCTACGACACCGATCAATAGCCAGGTTACGTTTACCGTCAATCTGCTATCGGTAAAGTTGCCAGCCGGTGCCGGTCCTTATACTGCTAGTATCATGCTGGATGTCGCTAATGGTAGTGTGAAGGGTACTCCACAGCAGGTCGCAGTGAGTGTTAGCCCTGCTGTATCTGGGATACAAGTAAATCCATCGTCAACGATGAACTTCTCAACGTTGCAGGGGGTCAACCCTGGTCCGCAGTCGCTGGTGATCAACAATACAGGTGCGGGAACGTTAAGCTGGACGCTCAGTGGTGGCTCTGTTCAATCCTGGGTAACGGCTACTCCTACGCAGGGAGGGAATGGCGCGCGTATTACCTTCTCGGTGAATGTGGCGGGTCTGTCTGCGGGAAACTATCAAGCGCAATTTCTGGTGACACCTACTAGCGGACAGCCGGTACCTATCACCGTAAATCTTAGCGTTGCGGGTACATCGGTAGTAACACCAACACCGATACCAACTGCTACCCCGACGCCACAGTCACAGGGACCTCCTACACCCACGGCAACGCCGGTATCGACGCCAAAGGTGGAACCAACGCCCACAGCGGTTTCACCCACGGCAACGCCGGTATCGACGCCAGAGGTGAAACCAACACCCACAGCGGTTTCACCCACGGCAACGCCGGTATCGACGCCAAAGGCGGAACCAACACCCACAGCGGTTTCACCCACGGCAACGCCGGTATCGACGCCAAAGGCGGAACCAACACCCACAGCGGTTTCTCCAACAGCAACGCCGGTATCGACGCCAAAGGCGAAACCAACACCCACAGCGGTTTCTCCAACAGCAACGGTGGTATCAACTCCGAAAGCAGAAGCAACGCCAAAGAAAGCTCCAACAGCAACGCCGGTATCAACGCCACAACCGAGACCAACGCCCACACCTGTTCGTGCTTCGACACCAACCTCGAAACCAACCCCAAAACCCACAGAGGGGTCACAGAGGGGCAGAGGGTGAAAGCCCTCCTCTGTTCTTGCCGCCTCCGGCGGCAGAAGGGAAGAAAAGGGGTATTTGGGGACACCCCACACCCCGCCAGGGAGGCTGCCGCCCCCTGGACCCCTGCTTTAACTTCGCGCGTATGTGGCTTCGCCCCTGGACCCCTGCTTTAACGCGCAGGCTTATGGGTGCCCTGGCGGGGCTGGTATTGACGTTTCGGCCAATTGCCGCGCTTTCGCTATCTGAGTGGCATCGTGAAGCCAATCTTCTTTTTCCTGCGCGTCTCGTTTGATCGGGGTTTCCATGAGCACTGTGACATGGGCCAAGCGTGGATCAGTCAGTATTGCGCGCAGGCCATCATCGCCAATGACGCCTTCGCCCAGCCGAGCATGTACATCGCGGTGGCTACCCAGCGCCTTTTCAGTCTCGTTCAGGTGTAGCACTTGCAGGTGTGCTAGCCCGATGCTTGCTTGAACGTCGTCGAGCACCTGTCTGGCGGATGCCGCCGTGGAGATGTCATGTCCAGCTCCCCACAGATGGGCCGTGTCCAGGCAGATGCCTAATGAGGACTGTTGGTATTGAGGTACCTGATTGAGAATTGCCGCTAAATGCGCAAAGCTGTATCCTAGGGAGTGGCCCGCGCCAACATCGTTTTCCAGCAATAGCATGACGCTGGTAGGCGCTTCCTGTAGCACACGCGCCACTCCTTGCGCGACACGTGCGATGCCCGCCTCTACTCCTGCCCCACGATGGCTGCCAGTGTGGCAAACGACATAACGAGCACCAAGCAGGGCGGCACGTTGCATCGTCCAGGTCAAGAGCGCAATCGATTTCTCCCAGATCGTCTCATCCAGTGTGCCCAAATTAATGAGGTAAGGTGCGTGCAGCACGACCGGATCGAGGTCATATGTCTGTATTGCCTGCGCAAACGCTGCATACTGCTTGCTGCCAGCCAGCGGGGGACGCCATCCAGTTGGATTACTGGCAAAAATCTGCATGGCATCACAACCAATCTGGTGCGCCATCTCGGCAGCCTTGACGGGTTTTGAGTTGGTGGGCATGTGGCGACCAATACGCATAGCGTGCTATCCCTCACTCTCCGTTTTGCTCTGCTGTGTCGTGCTCGTCGGCTTAGTCTCCGCAGCTCGGTTGCTCTGAGCACCATCGATGCTGCTGATCGTGATATGCGGCAGGTCTGCCAGCTTGCTCAGGCCAAATTGCTGCAAGAACTCGGTGGTCGTGGAGAAGAGAGCAGGACGCCCGATAGTCTGGGCACGACCAATCTCGGCAACAAGGCCATGCTGAAGCAAGCTGGCCAGCGCACGGTCGCTATTGACGCCACGCATGGCCTCGATCTGCCCACGCGTGATCGGTTGCCGGTAGGCGATGACTGAGAGCGTTTCTAATGCGGCTGTCGTGAGTTTAGCGGTCTGTGGCAGACCAAGCAGGGCTGCAATATAGCGAGCGTTTTCTGGTGCCGTCACCAACTGTACCTGTTCGCCTGAAGATTGTAGGCGTATGCCACGTCCCTGGCTCGCTAGATCGTATGCCAGCGTCTGTAGTGCGCTGGCCAGACGTTTATCATTAATAGCGAGCAATTTGCGCAGTTCGGTATATTCTAGAGGACGGCCAGAGACGAAGAGAATACTCTCGATGGCCACCGCTAGTTGCTTGTCAGAAAGTTGTTGGTGAGTGATTTGTTCGGCTTGTTCCATTGTGAGTGAGTATACCATGGGATGCAAGGGGGGGAAGCAGGCACATGCCCCAGGATGCGCCCCAAAAATAAAAAGTAGCGGGGGGAGGACTCGAACCTCCGGCCTCCGGGTTATGAGCCCGACGAGCTAACCACTGCTCTACCCCGCGTCAAAAACGCTATCGACACTTTAAAGTAGCGGGGGGAGGACTCGAACCTCCGGCCTCCGGGTTATGAGCCCGACGAGCTAACCACTGCTCTACCCCGCGTCGATATGCAACAGAATACTACAATCTTTGCGCCTTGTCAAGTACTTTAACGCCACATCTGAGATTTTGGTCGGGGTGAGCGTGAAACTCGTTGGCAGACAGCGGCCAGGGCATCCTTTATGGGTGCCCCGCTTAGGCGTTACGCTTTTTTCTGGGGTCTGCATGCTTTGGGGGTTCCCCCCTCTTTCAAGTATAGGTTTTTTGTTCCCCCCCTTCGGGGGCGAGGGGAGAGGGAAAATCAGGGGACACCCCTGAAACCCCGCCAAGGGCCGTGCCCCTGGACCCCGCTACCAAAAAACCTATACTTGAAAGGGGTTCCCCCCTCCCCCCCAGGGCACCCACAAGGGATGCCCCTACAATGGTACGAAAGCGCATCACAAGCCGATTCGTACCATTGTAGGGGCATCCCTTGTGGGTGCCCTGGGGGGGGAGGGGGGGAACCCCCCCAAAGCATGCAGACCCTTTTTCTGCTCGCACCAACCGAAATCCCTGATGCGGATGTCATTACGTAACTTTACTATAATCTCCAACGTAATTTATAGCGTACCTCTAGTATAATTCTGGTTTTTAGCGGCATTGTGCTGGCAACACTAGCCGAAAGAGATAATGAGGAAAGAAGAGAGTAGACGAAAATCGGTCCGACGTGTATTATGCAGAGAAACGGATTTCATGTTGTTATCGCACAGCTCTGTTAGGCATCTTCCCTGCGGGAGCCTCGACAGACGAAGAAAGCAGGTCTGAACTTATGGATGCTCAGGCTATATATATGTTTCAAAATACCCCGAACGATTCAGGCTCGCGGGGGAACCAAAACTCCAACAATGGAGGAAACGGGAATAATACGGGAGGCCCACGTGACAGTGGTACCTCTCTCTTTATGCGTTCAATTCTGATTGTTGTCGTGGTACTGGTACTTTGGTATCTGTTCCAATCATTCACTTCCAGTAGTAGTGGGTTGACCGATGCTAACACTCTAGAGATCGCCTATAGTACCTTTTATGAACAAGTGCAGAAAGACAACGTTGCTCAAGTGACCTTCCAAGGCCAAGATGCCACTGGCAGCTTGAAGACGAGTATCACCGTTACTGATCCAAACGGTAAGACGAAGTCTGGTACCCGATTCCACTTCACGCAATTGCCTAACGGTGATCCTAACCTTACGAAGTTGTTGATTGAACACAAGGTTGACTTCCAGGCCAAGCCCGTTAGCGATAATAATCTCTTGTTGAATATTCTGATTAACTTCTTACCGTGGATACTTGTGTTTGCTATCTTCGTGTTGATTGCGCGCCGTGCCACACAGAGTCAGCAGAATATCTTCAGCTTTGGCAAGAGTCGGGCGAAGATGGTGCTGGAGGATCGACCCAGTACCACTTTTACGGATGTGGCCGGTATTGACGAAGCGAAAAACGATCTGGTGGAAGTTGTGGAATTTCTCAAGACTCCCCAGAAGTTCCAGCGTCTGGGTGGCAAAATTCCGCGTGGCGTGTTGCTGGTAGGACCTCCCGGCACTGGTAAGACCCTGTTGGCTCGTGCGGTGGCGGGTGAGGCCAGTGTGCCTTTCTTCTCGATCAGCGGTTCTGAATTTGTTGAAGTGCTGGTCGGTGTCGGTGCCAGCCGTGTGCGCGACCTCTTCGATCAGGCAAAGAAGGCGGCCCCCAGTATCATCTTTATTGACGAAATTGATGCCGTTGGTCGTCAGCGTGGCGCGAGCATCAATAGTAACGATGAGCGCGAGCAGACCTTGAACCAGTTGCTGGTCGAGATGGATGGTTTTGATGCTCGCCAAGCTGTGGTGGTATTAGCAGCTACCAACCGCCCCGATGGTCTGGACAAGGCATTATTGCGTCCTGGTCGCTTTGATCGCCGTGTGACGGTCGATCGTCCCGATTGGAATGGCCGTCTGGCTATTCTCAAGATCCACACACGCGGTGTGCCATTGGCGAATGACATTGATCTTGTCAGCACTGCACGCGGCACTCCTGGTATGGTTGGTGCTGATCTGGCAAATCTGGTGAATGAGGCTGCCTTGCTCGCCGCTCGTCGCAATCTGGATGCAGTTAACCAGGCTTGTTTCAGTGAAGCGCTCGACAAGATTATCCTTGGCGCGGAACGTCCCCTCATTCTGAGCGATGAAGACCTGAATGTTGTGGCTTACCATGAGGGTGGACACGCGCTGACTGGTCTATTGACCGAGTATGTCGATCCGGTGACAAAGGTGACGATTGTCCCGCGTGGTCAGGCGTTAGGCGTGACGCAGTATACTCCTCTTGATGACCGTTATAACTACTCGAAAAATTACCTGGAAGCTCAGCTGGTGACAGCGCTGGGTGGACGTGCAGCTGAGGAGGTAGCAATCGGGCACATTACTACCGGTGCGGAGAATGATCTGCAACGAGCTACTGCCATCGCACGGCAGATGGTGACACGCTGGGGTATGAGTGAGCGGCTCGGCATGATCTCGTATAGCGAGCGTGAAGATCCCTTCTCCGGTACGGCACTCGCTACCGGCTCACGCGATTATAGCGAGCGTACGGCATCGGTGATCGATGAAGAGGTTGGGCGCATCGTCAACTGGGCGCATAACCGCGCTGTGCAGTTACTCTCGGAGCACCGCGAAGCTCTTGAGCGCATCGCCAAAGCCTTGCGCCTCTACGAGACTATCGATGCCCGCCAATTGCGCGAGATTCTGGTCGAGACCGGTTCAATCAATTCTGCTCCTGCTTCGTATCGTTAAGCATGGCGCAATAAATGGCGCGGCTACGGATGATTGATCATTCGTGCACATATGGCGCAATAAATGGCGCGGCTACGGGAAAATTCTCTCAAAAGAGAAAAACGTCCGTAGACGCGCCATTTATTGCGCGGAATTTTGTAAAGTCTCTCGAATCGCCATCAATAATGTCTCTAATTGGTAAGGTTTAACCAGGTACATATACGCACCCAGTTGAAAGGCGCGTTGAATATGCTTTTCGGTGGCGCGCGATGTCAGCATAATTACCTTCACGCTAGAGAGTTCTGGGTAGAGGTGCATAATCTGCAACACATCATAGCCATTCAAGTTTGGCATCTCGACATCCAGCAGAAAAACATCGGGCATATGTTCTAGTAGTTGTTCTAGGGCCTCCATGCCATCGCGCGCCTCCAGTACTGTGTACTGCTCGTGGGCTAGCTCCTGTTGTAAAGAGTGCCGTAAATAGACAGAGTCATCGGCTATTAAAATTTTTGGTTGTTCGTGTTGTTCGTCAACCTCTGCTGCTCCGTCTCGTGCGATCGTGGGGTATGTACGTCGTTGGGTTGAGACATAATGACTGATCAATGCCGCTAGATCGAGCATCAGCGTGACTTTACCGCTGTTATCAACTGCCGCCCCCGTAATGCCTGGGCGTTGCAGATAAGAAGGCAAGGGCTTGATCACTAGTTTCACTTCGTCGATGACTTCATCGACGGTAATACCCACCCGTTTGCTCACAACATCCGGCGCGATGACCAGCACGGGTTGCACGCGTGACTCTTTGTGGCTGGTGTGGGGCAGTGACAGCAATTCATGTAGCGTGTAGAGGCTATCAAGGGTCTCGTGTTTGCCATCAACGATGTGCCATACCTGCGAGAATGGCACGATGACCCGCTCATGGCCACTGCGCAATAGCAGGCCATGCACAATTCCCTGCGGGCGTGGTAGACGGAGATGGAAACTGACACCGCCAACATTATTGCGTCGTAGGGTAAGGGTGCCCTTCAGTTGTTGGATCGACCCGCTTATCGCCTCGACAGCTCCGCCATGAACAGTAAGCGAGAAGCCGACTTCTATGTTAATCTCATGGCCTATTTCTTGTGCCGCAAGCCAGATGTGTGGAGTTTTCTGTGGTCTGACAGCGGGATCGGCGATGCAAGTACTGATCAGGATTTGTAAAGGTGCTAGCAGCGCTTCTAAGAGAGCATGATCAACCTTCGTTTCAGCGCCAGTCGCTTCAAACACAAGCTCTTGCGTTTGAGCAAGGGGGCTGGCCTGAATGGTCTGCCGTAGCTCAGGTATCAATACACTGATGGGGACGAGACGCAAGAGGTGTAGATGGCTATAGATGCTGGCACTCTGTAGTGTATACTCTTGCATCGTCTTCTCTAGACGGGCAAAAGCAGCGTGTACGCGTGACGAAGCAAGTGTCACATCGGCAATTGCCTCCCCGACAGAGCGCTGCAAAAAGTCTCTATCTATAGAATGTTCTAGTTCCTCCCAAGTCACTGATGTTTGTGAACGCGAGCTGTCGTGTTGATCCTGCCTAAGAATACGCGCAATAAGCGGGGCAGTCGTAAACTCACTCAGCGATGGTAATGGTTTATTGGCAATGAGCAAGGTGGAGATCTTTGTCTCTAGTTGTTGCAAGCGGTTTTGCGCTGCGTGCAATTCTTGCAGAGCGCTTTTGGCTTGAGCCTGTGCGCCTTCTAGCGGCGTGCGCAACTGCGCCAGACGTTCCACATGTCGTACCAGTTGTGCTAAGCAACGGCTATTAACGCGTGTATATACTTCTGGTGAAATGGCGGGTGGGCGTTGACTGGGAGCTGCTAGCTCTGTAAGCTCTCCCGTAGAGGGCGTGGGATTACTCCGTAGAGGTGTGGTGGTGAGCACTTCCTCCGACTCCAGGTCAATGCCCAGGTCTCTCAGATCCACTTCCAGAGAGAGCAGGGGCGTATTATTTTCAGAGCCATGCTCTGTCAGGCTCGTCAGTGTGTCTTCCAGCGCCTTAACACCCTTTTTCAGAGCATTGATGCCAAGCACGGGAAAGATAGTGCACTGCGAGATCTGCTTGACGATAGTCTCTATATGCTGAGCAATGATTGACGTATAAGGGCAGTTAACAGCTCCAGCTGTCCCACGTATTTTGTGCGCAGCTCGCTTGAAGGGCACGAAATGGACCTGACTGATATGATCGTCCTGCTCCAGCTGGTTCAGCGCACAACACATTTTATTAATGTCCTCCCTTACCTCAGAGGCAAAGAGCTGGATCAACGTCTCATCGGCGGCAGTCTCTGAAGGAGATAGCCGCCATCTCTCAACAGGTGCATCAGTAGCAGTGGCGGGAGGAGGCGACATTGCTACATTCCAATCTTCTATAGCCTCGAATGCTTGCAAGACAGCAAGATCATCGGCAGAGAGTTCATTCTCATTGAAAAAAGGGTGTTCTTCTTCTTCGTTCATCAGCAAGCTGTCATTTCGCTAAATGCTGCACTATATCAGTGAAGAGAGCAGGGATATCCGGCATACATACGTCACTTCCTTGCTCTTCTGTCGCCTGTTTCACCCCTTTAAGGATGTCAGTGCGTGTATATGTATGTTGTTGTGTTGTTTGCGCAAATGGTATAACCTGCTCAGGCTCCAGGGCTGTTGTTGTTTCAACAGAGGAGACGAAAAGAGCTAGTATGAGGTTATCACAATGCATGATCAGTACTATACCATTCATTCGATCGGTATGACCAGTAGTTATACTGGTCGTACTGTTGCACAGATAGGCATCCAGATCAATGACAGCGACGATTTCGCCATGCCATGCGCTCACACCGAGCATCCAGGGGGGAGTGGCAGGGAGGGGGGTGAAATGATAGGGCGGGGATACCACTTCACGCAAGAGCTTCAGGGGTAAGAGGCAGCGTCCATGCTTGAGTGTGCAGCAGAGATAATCAGCTGCTAAAGGCTCACCGAAAGAGACTGGATGGGCAGATTCTTTGGCCAAGTGCCAGAACTCTTCGTTGGTCAACTGTTCCAGGAATTGTGCATATGCGTTGCTGATAGGCAGAGATGTAAAACCAGGGTTATTGTTCATACCTAGATTGTAGCACTTAGCGCGGCGTAGGTGTACCCAGGTAATGTTCAGTCAGCGCAACAACTTCTTGCGTCTGAAATGGCTTTGTAATGTAATCCTTTGCCCCGGCCAAGCGGCCTTTCAAGCGATCAATAACGCCATCACGACGCGAGATCATGATAATAACCGTGTCTTGGAATTGTGGCTTTATTTTCAAACGACGGGCAAGTTCGTAGCCGTCCATCTTGGGAAGACCAATATCGAGCATTATCAGGTCGGGAACGCGCGCATCTGGCCCGGACAGCCAGCGTATCGCATCTACCCCATCAGAGAAGCTTTTCACTTCAAAGCCTTCTCGTCTCAAGCACGTTTCTATTATTTTTCGTACTGTATTTGAGTCGTCAATGACCATGACCAGTTTGCTCATACTATATATCCTCTTTCTTAACAACCTCACTACCAACCAGTGTACTTACTGGCTACTCTGGATAATCTACGATGTTTCTTACTACTCAAATAAACTAACAAGTACAGTAATTTCGCTGTTTTCTGCTTGTTCGTTGCTTGCGCTTAGTCCCAAAAACCTTTTTTTCCTCGCGCCAGCCGCAGGCTGACGCGCAAGAGGTGAAAGCTGGGGAGACCCCAATCCCTCTCTAGCCGCTGATGCTGATGTTACCATAGAAATACGAAAAGTTTCAACATTTTTCGTGTGAAAAATCCCTTAAATTTCTTTGAGAAATTTATCGAGCATACGCGTGCGATATTGTTGTTTGAAATCAACAATATTAGATGAGCTATTTTTTCTCAAGCGCTCCAGTTCATGCTGGACCAGATTACGTAAAAATATGCTGTCGTTAGCCCAGGCAATATCGAGAATAATTTCAGGAAGTATGTCGTCAGTATAGCTCTTATCCAGATGCTTGAGCCACAGTGTAAAGAAGCGCGCTAACCAGCCTTCGCGCTGCTCTGTGCTAAGCCGTGGGTGTAGCTCCGTCTCGCTATCTTCTCCGTCAAATGTTGTGTAGCTACTCATGTCGCTCAGTAACGTCTCTAGAATCGGCATAGCTTCATTGAGTGCTTGATCCAGAATGGTGGTCAGTGCCGTATCGCGTTCGGCCAGGCGTTCGTCCAGAACTAGTGCATAGAGCGCTATGGCATTGGCGTAATCACGTTGTGTGGTATAGTGTTCGGCGTCTTGCAGCAGTGCAATGAGATCATCCTTGATAGCCTGCTTTACGGCCAGGGTTTTTTTCTGTTTTAAGCGTTTGTGGTAGTCTGCAATACGTTGGCCATACCTTTCCAGATCGACGGTAGGCAACGCTGACTGTGGCAAGGAAGAGCGCTGAAGAAGTTGGGAGGATGGGGAGGGCAATAAGGTGAGATCATCCCCACTGAAATCCCAATCTTCTGTCACCTCATTGTTGAGATCATCCTCATACTCGATAGGTGAGGTTTGTATCGATGTTTCCAGAATAGTTTGCATCTCTGCAAGCAGATCTGGATGGCGAGTCGCCAGTTCCTGTAAAAGTAGTATCAATTCTGTTTTGTTGCTTGCCTGCAAACGGAGTTCCAGTTCTGGTGGCATGAGAGCGTCCTCCTGAGTTTAATTGTGCTCCCGTTTAACATGTACTATGGGGAGGGTAAAGGTGAAAGTGCTACCTTTGTCCAGGATACTTTCTACTAGAATGTGTCCTCCATGAGCTTCTACCACCTGTCTGGCGATCGCCAGACCTAGACCTGTACCACCGCTACCGGCAACAAAGTTTGCTTTTGCGCGGGCACGGTCCCCTTTATAAAAACGTTCAAAGACGCGGGGTAACTCTTCTTCACGAATGCCGACACCTGTATCTCGCACATAGAACCGTTGTAATGGTTGGTTCTTCTCAGGTGCCGTGCCTATGGCAATCGAGCCACCTGAGGGCGTGAATTTAATGGCGTTGTGCACCAGGTTCAAGAACACCCGCGTGATTAGCTTACTATCGGCGGCAACTCGTGTCGTCCCCTCTTCTATCTCTGTGCGTAGGTGTACGCGGTGGCGTTGTGCCTGTGGTAGCATACGCGCCATGGCTTCGCGCACGAATTGTTGTGCCTCTATTGGCTCGATGGACATAGGCATCTGGCCCGACTCAATGCGTGAGAGTTCTAGCAATTCTGAGACCATGCTGGCGAGAAATTTTATCTCTGCGTTTATCTTCGCAACAAAATCCAGAGCTTTATCTGGATCTGTATCAATCGTCTCTTCGAGGGTCTCGGTTAAGAGGTGTACAGAGGTGAGGGGGGTGCGTAGTTCGTGCGAGATGTTTGCCAGTAGGTCGCGCTGTACCCGTTCCAGACGATGTATGCCGCCTCGATCTTCAATGAAGATGGCAAAATAGCACGGTTCCTGTACGTTGACCTCGCTACTGGCGTGCCGTTTGTGCTTCGTGCGCTGTTCTAGCGGTGCAACGGTAATTTCCAAGAAGATATCTTTGTTTGCCTTCTCGTAGGATTTTTTCTGTGTACTGTTGGTCTCGATGCTGTCTCGTATCGGTTGTAGGAAACTTGGCTCTGGCATGATCCGTTCAAGGGGCACGCCGTTTGTCAGTTGCGCCGCTTCATAAAAATGGGCTGCTGCTTGATTGACATAATGAATGAAAAGGTTGCGATCAACGATGAGTGCTGGGAGCGGAAGCGCTTCCAGTAGCGAGTTAAACAGCTGTTGATATGCAATCCGTTCATGCATATTATACCAATCTCTTTCTGATGGCATACGCTACTGCCGCAGCGCGTCCCGGCATATCCAGCTTGACGAAGATGTTACTCAGATGACGGTTGACCGTGCGTGGACTGATGACGAGAATATCGGCTACTTCACGATCCGTGTGTCCCTCGGCAACCAGGCGTAATACTTCCAGTTCGCGCTTGGTTAATTGTTCAAGGGTCTGTTCGGGCTTCAGCTGTTCTGCTCCGCTACGTAACTCGTCTACCATTGCTATGGCACGCTGCATCGTGTAGCGCTGAAAGAGCACTCTGGCCCGATCGCAGAGCGTGTGAATGGATAATAACGCTGCGTTGCGCATAACGGCAGTGCGCGCCTGCTCATAGAGAATATAAGCTTCTTCTGGTGCATTCCCGCTACGGCGACAGAGCAATAAACCCTCTTCGAAGGCGTGCTGTGCTGTCCCCCAATCACCGATACGTGCTGCAACCACACCGAGAATGCGATCAACGGCATTGCCGTAATACATAAAGCCATGAAGATTGCGAATACGCTCTATATAGGTGGCGGCTCGCTCTACGAGATTCAGGTGTAAATATCCCTCGGCAAGAAATGGCAGATAGTAATCACTGGCGACACCTGGTGGTTCGGGCATTTCGGCGGCGCGATCCAAGCGTGCGCGCGCGATGGCGTGACGACCTGTCACCGCCAGAAAGTGACCGTAGAGTGCAAGACTGCCAGGAAACCATTCATTGGTTGACGCGACCTGAATGCAATCCTCGAAGTATTGTTCTGCCTTGTGCCAGTCACCTTGCCGGAAGTGCAGTTGTGCCAGGGCCTGCAAGGTGAGGGGTTTCAGACGCATATCGTTATTCGTCGCCGCCTCCTGCAAAGCTTGTTGCAAGAGCGTCTCGCTCTCTTCCCATGCTCCCTGTGAGAGTGCCATGATGCCCTGATTCCAGAGCAGCAGACCTAACATGCGGCGTACACCGTAGCGTTTGGCCCTTTCCAAACCACGCGTTGTGTAGTAGCGGGCCTGCTCTACCTCGCCTAGCGCCAGGTAGATAATGCCCAATCCCTGTTCACCTGACGCGGCATAGAATGGATGGCCTAGCGCAATGTATAGCTCGTTAGCCTGCTTGCGTAAACGGATAGCCTCCTGTATCTGTTCGCCCCAACCGCATAAATAGCCTAGCAAGTGCAAGGCGAGGGCTTGGCTGCTACGGTCTCCTGTCTCCGTTGCTAGGTGATGCAATGTGCGCAGGGCCGTGGTTGCCTCTTCTTTGGGATGCATGAGTATGATATGGAGTAATGCTTGCGATTGAAATAACGACATACGTTCACTTGTCGCAAGGTTCGTATTGCTGATCTCGACGGTGGGATTAGAAAGACTACGACCAGACCAGTTCAGATAGGTGGCCTGTTTGCCTGCACTCTCGACTGCTCCCTGAGCGCGTGGTGCGCTATCAAGCAAGGATTGAGCGTTCTGGAGGTGGGCAATGGTCAGGTCATACTGCGTCTGCATACGGTAGGCATCGGCTAGCAAGCGATTGGCGCGCGCAAGCAAGACCGGCTCGGCATCAGGTGTACGTTGCAGGTATTGTAGCGCCTGTTGAAAGGCATGGCTGGCTTGGTCCAGTTCACCCAGCATTGACCAGAGTTCACCGATCGTGAGATGGAGTTCTGCGATGGAGGGCACTTTCATAGTGGTGGACGCGGTCTCGTTGGCGAGGAGCTTCAAGACCAGACGAAAATGGCCGATGGCCTCGCGCAGGGCTAGCTGTCGTATGGCATCTTCACCGGCCAGCAAGCTCCAGCGTAGCGTAGCCTCTTGCTCACCGCTAAGGGCGTAGTGTCGTGCCAACTCTGCCGCATGTTGGCGTGCTTCAAAGCCATAGCACGTTTCCAGAGCTGCACCAATGGCCTTATGCAGAGGTCGCGCCCGGTAAGATGGGATGCCATCGTGCAATACTTCTTGCACGATCCCCTGGCAGAAGAGGTACTGTTGCAAAGGTAAGAGTAGCTCGTCGTTGGCTTCGGCATCGGCGGAGGCAGTACCGGCAGGGTAACCACAAGGGATTGCCCCTACAATGGATGACGGATCGGTCTGCGGAACGTCTTCGTTCCATTGTAGGGGCAATCCCTTGTGATTGCCCTGCCCGTTGCCCTTGTGGTGTGGGGGCAATCCCTGCCAGCCCGCCGATTGTTCGGCAATGATCGCAGCTGCTAGTGCCTCCTCTAGCAACGCTTGAACCTGATTGCTACTTTTCTCCACTACCTGTATCAGAGCATCAACGGAAAAGCTGCGTCCGAACAGGGATGCCGTTTGAAGCAGGTCTCGACATGGCTCACTGAGTCCTTGCAGGCGATCTTGCACCGCCAGCACAATATTGGCGGGCAGCTTGACACTACTCGCGCGCGCCAACTGTCCAGCACTCTCATGTCTCAGCAAATGCTGCGTTAAGGCGCGTACCAGCTCCTCCAGGAAGAAGGGATTGCCTTCTGCACGGTTAAGTAGATCCTGAGCGAGGGCTGGTGGAATGGGAGCAGGTAAAAGAGAGCGTAGATGTGCGGCGGCAGCTTCCTGCGGGAGTGGTGCCAGAGGGAGCACGAGGAGCATACCCTGTTGTACAAGGTCAAATATCATTCTAGTAGCGGCCAGCGTAGCAGCGGTTGCTTCTACTGCGTCATCGCCCTGATTGAGACCATGCCTCATACCTTGCGGACGTGTGACGCCAACCAGAGCCACACGGCTGCTGCGTAAGCGCACAGTGAGATAGAGCGTCAATTCGAGGCTAGCACTATCGGCCCACTGCAAATTATCAATGGCTAAGACTAGCGGCTGTTGTGCGGCCACCCCTTCCAGTAGTGTTGCTAGCGCATCGAGCAAGCGAAACTTCTCATGCTCCGGCGTAAGTGGTTCGGACTGAAAGGTCGTCAGCTGTTCGCTGGCTAACTGTTTGCTGTGTAGCAACGTCGTCAATTCAGGAAAAAACCGTGTCAATGCCGCAATAAGCGGAGCACCCGACAACACAATTGCGCCAGTAGCTGTCTGCTCCCCGTGATCCGTTGCAGGATACTGGAGCAGATAACGACGCAAATCCTGTGGGGTAGCTGAGTGGAGGAGCGGGCGTAGTGCCTCAATAAAGGGAAAATAAGGAATTGTACTGGCAGCCTCGTATGCACCCGCCGTCAGCACAAGGAAGCCTCTTGCTTTGGCCTCCTCACACAGTGCCGCCAGCAAGCGCGTCTTACCGAGTCCCATCTCACCACTTATTGTCAGGGCGCGTGCGCCCGTAGGCAAGTCCAGGGCAACGGTAGTCAGCAGCGCCTCTATGACTTGCATTTCGCTTTCTCTACCGACGAGCGGCAGGGTATTGCTCGACCGCTCTGTCTCTGTTAATGGATCAGCGTATGGAACCTGCATAATACTTCTCAGTGCATTTCTACTTATTTCGCCTTTTGGTGCCAGAAGCGAGGAAGTACATCATGGTAGATGAATAAGCTATAAAAAACCAGTAAGAATGGTATATCAAAACAAAAATAGAACCAAAATGATGGTCTGGTATTGTGAGCAATTAGTAAGTGATACAGCAGTGCCATCGCCACTAGCGTGCCATACACCACAGCAACTAAGGCGAGGGGACGCACGCGTGCCCACTCGTGTTCAGTGGAAAGCCAGATGGCACCGCACGCGTTCCCTAAAATAATTGCTCCGATAAAACGAGCAAGCACAGAGGGGACGGGAGCTGGCCACAGTGTCAGTTGAAAATCTTGAGGAAGTTCGGGAAGAAAAAAGAACGCAAAACCAACGATAAGGTTCAAAATACCTGCAATCAGTGCTAGAACCCGTTCAGGCCAGCTAAACGACAAGTGCTTCATTGCCTCTCCTTTCTGGTTATCACTCATATTATACTACAACGAGAGTATAAAAAAAGAGGGTGATCGTTGACAGGAGAGACTTCTAAAGAGTCATCCGGCGAACGATCACCCGCCTTAGTATTTATGTGTTGATGTTACTAACGAGCGTGGCGCTGCTTACGGCGATGGGCCTCAGCCTTACGCTTTCGCCGAGCTTGTGGGCTTTCGTAGTGCCGGCGACGACGAGCTTCGGCGAGAATTCCTGCTTCCTGGACTTTACGGTTGAAGCGTTTTAACGCGAACTCAAACGTATCTTCCGGTCGTATAAGAATATAACCCATAGGTACTACCAGCGTGATCGGCGATTACTGCTGCTACCACGACTGCTGCCCTGGGGCTGGTAACAATCACTGCAATAGACAGGTCTATCATCGCGTGGCTGGAAAGGGACTGTCGCTTCGTTTCCGCAACTTGCGCAGGTAACATTATACATAGGACGGGACTCGCGCTCACGTGAACCGCTGTAGTTGTTGCTAGTACGCCCACCGCGACTGCCACCGGCGGACTGTTTGCGTGCAGTGCGGCAGGAAGGACAACGTGCAGGCTTGTTAGTCAAACCACGACTTGCAAAAAATTCCTGCTCTCCAGCGGTGAACGTAAACTCCTGATTGCAATCGCGACAATACAGCGTCTCATCAGTAAATGACATGTGTTTCTCTCAATCTCGGCCCTTTGGCCATGTAAAGTCTTATTTTCTGTATTGCGCAGCTTACGATAGACCATCTACTCTCAGCATTTATGCACCATACAGCGTTTTTGGATTGTACCACATAATTTCTTTAAAAACTACCCATTACCAGCTTTCCTGGTCCTTTCTTAAAGAAATTTTAATGTCTAAAGAGTTGCTCACTCTTTTTCTTGCCGCCTCCGGCGGCAGCAGATAAGAAAAGAGGTATTTGGGAACACCCCAAACCCCGCCAGGGGGCGAAGCCCCCTGGACCCCCGTTAATACGCATTGACATAGACGGATGTGGTACTATAGCCTGTGAGTCATGTCTCCACAGGTATTTGTGGTGATGAAACGGGACTAACTATTTTGCCATATAGGAAATGGGTAATGTTGCGCATGAGTATGCGGTTACTTGTAACGTATACTTGGATCAGATAGAAGAGAATACCACACAGTATATCATGCTGTCTAATATAGAAACCAGTGGAGGGCTCTTATGGTTGATATTTCGTCCTATGATCGGCTGCTTGGGACGGTGGTAGGCAATTATCGTCTGGATCGGTTTCTTGAGCGAAATCAGAGTGGTCCAAATTTTCTAGCAAGTGATGGTGCAAACAACCCTTATATCATTCGTTTCTTGGAGAGTCCGCTGGCTAATGCGCAGGCGAGTCTAACCTCCCATGCACAAATTGTCTATCTAGGCTTATTGCAGCAGGAGGCTAATCGCATTGCTGCATTACAACATGCCCATATTCAACCTTTGTTTGATTACGGTACCTTTCGGGGGATGTTCTACCTTGTCTACCGCCAGACAAACTCGCCTTCGGTCAGGGGACTACTGGCGCAAAAGGGTCCGCTCAAGATGCAGGCGGTTGGGGTCTACTTGGAGCAGACCGCTTCTGCACTTGAGTATGCACACGCACAGGCGCTCCTGCATCGTAACCTGGCTACGATGAATATGTATATAGAGGCGGGCAAGCTCATTGTCAGCGAATTTGGCTTGCTACGCCTTCATGAGATAGGTAGACAGGTGGCCAAAAGCGAGGCCGCCGACGGGCCAGCTGCAAAGAGTAGTCTCTACGAAGGCAGTAGTGAGGGGAGCGCACCAGAACAACTGTTGGGCAAGCCGATTGACGCCCGTACGGATATCTATGCGCTGGGAGCTGTGCTCTATCGTCTGCTCACGGCTCACGCTCCGTTTAGCGGGAAGACACGCGATGAGATCGCACGACAACACCTGCATGCCGACGTTCCCCCGCTCGCTACATGGCGTACAGATGTACCCAGTGCACTCAATGGCGTCGTTGCTAAGGCAATGGCCAAGGAGCCAATTCAACGCTATCAACTGCCTGGCGAACTGGTGCAAGCCTATTTTACTGCCGTGGGGGCTAAGCGGACTGCGGCTCCGGCTATCCCAATTGCTGAGGAGTCACCTTCGAGCGAATTTAGAGCCAGTAGTAAGATCCCCGCTATAGCGAGTACGCAAGAGGAGGCTCGCTTCGACAAATTGGCAAGCAGCAGTAAGATCCCTGCTCTGCCGCGCATGGATAATGTAGCGCCAACGAAAGACCAGCCATCAGCAACTAAGGCATCTGGCGCTACTGGTAAGGTTCCTGTTGCCTCGCGTAATGAACCTACAGAACAAGCAATAATGCAGCAGGCTGCGCCACCTAGAAGGTCCAATATTGGCGACACAATGCTCGCACCACCCCGCGAGAGCAATGTCGCACCAGTGAAGAACCAGTTATCATCAACGAGTAGACAAGACGGAGGAAAAGCTTCAATGCCGATGAGTCGCCGACGCCTTATTTTGGCAAGTGGTGGCGTTGTGGCGGTAGTAGCCGTCGCAACTATTGCCGGAATACGCCTTTCACAAGCAGCCACTAATGCTCCGGTTGCTACCAATACAGGCAACACGCCGCAGACAGATACAGGAGCACAGAATACCCCCAGTCAAGGCAATACTCCTGGCCAGACCGCTGGCGGCAAGGTACTAGCCCGTACGACCGATGTTGCCCTCAATAGCGCCATGACCTTTGTCATTGCTAACCAGCAAAATCCAGGGCTACTCATTCATCTACCTGATAACAAATTTGTAGCATTCGACTCAACATGTACGCACAATAGCTGCGCTGTTAACTATAACCCGCAGAATCATCTATTAGAATGCCCTTGTCATGGTGCGGTCTTCAATCCAGCAAAAGGTGCCGCCGTTGTGCAGGGGCCAGCGCCGACTCCACTGAAAAGTATCAATATTAACGCAGATGGCACTGTTACTCAGGTCTAGCAAGCAGCCTCACCCCCGCGCATGCCTATGGGCACCCACAAGGGATGCCCCTACAATGGTATGAATCGGCCCGTGATGGGCGTTCGTACCATTGTAGGGGCATCCCTTGTGGGTGCCCTGCGGACCCCTTATTTGAGCGGTATTGGCCACAAGGGTTGCCCTGTGCGGGGGGGGGGTGGTGGACTCTATAGTTGCCTTGCTTCCATGTTGCACGGTATGATACTTAATAATACTTTAGTAGTTGTGGCGCAATGGTCTTAATGTAAGCAATCATGGTTTGGAGGATAGAGCATGGCTGGGCAGTCGGGTCCAACTTACTTAATTATTGGGAATGGCATTGCGGGGGTTACGGCTGCTGAGATTCTACGGACGGAAGATACGACAGCATCAATCGCCGTGATTGCAGATGATCCCTTTCCTGTATACTATCGACCAGCCTTGAAGGACTACTTGGCTGGACGCGTACGTGAAGATAAATTATGGGCAAGACCGCGTAGTTTTTATGAAGATCAGACGATATACTTTCATGCCGACCGTGCTGTGCATATTCAAGCCGGTCAGCATACTGTCGATTTAAAAAGTGGCCGCTCTCTTAGCTATCAACACTTACTGTTAGCACATGGCGCTCGTGCAGTTCGGCTTAAGTGTCCTGGCACCAATCTGGCGGGTGTAACAACTTTGCGCACTGTCGCAGATTATCAGATGGTACTGGAACAGTTGTCGATGGTGCGACGTGTCGTTGTGACTGGTAGCGGGACACTAGCGTTAGAGACAATTGAGACGCTACGCCATCGTGGTTTGCAGGTGACGCACCTACTTCGTCGTGGCACGCTCTG
>VBJK01000267.1 GCA_005879655.1 Chloroflexota bacterium
TGCAAACTTACCTTCCTATGCGATGCAGAGCAATGCCTATGCACCACCACCACCACCACCACCCTCAGATCCCTACTCGATGCCTCAGATACCTTACCCTCCTGCCAAACCAGCCAAAAAGCGCTGGCCAATGATCGTACTCGGTATTATCCTGGCGCTTGTGCTGGTAACGTGCGCAGGTAGCTACTTCGCGCTCAGCAGACTGATGAACACTCTCAATCTCACTGCCACTCCCTGTGCTGGCGTCTTCTGCAACAACTCTACAGGAGGGAATTATACGGAAAAGGTTGATCTCAGTAACCTAACCGTCACTTATGCCAGCGATGAAATGACCTTCACCTCGCTGCAACAAGCTCCACAATTTAGCGATGATAGCTATACTACACTTACATATAAAGGCAAAAAGAACTATGTGCGCGTAAACTTTAGAGAAAAACAAAATACCTCTCGCTTCTCATCTGTGTACTACCGTTCCGCCTTCTTCTTAATCCTGCCGGACAAAACCGTTATCACACCAGAAAATTCGGCTGAGTTCAGTGGACCACAGCAAGGTGTGCAGCGTTCTAATTGGATCGATTTTGGTACCAGCGCTCAAGTAGACCTCAACAATCTGGTACTACGCATGGGTCGTGAAGATGAGGCAACGATAGAAGTCTCTCTCAAAAGCGGGGCTGATGTCAATAAATACCAGCCCAAAACTATCAATCCCAACAAGCCCTTTAAGTATGCCACTATGGATTGGACGCTCAAAAGCGCAACACAGAGCCTCTATGATGCAGGTCAGCAGGCGAAAAGTGGGAAGGTATTCGTGACCATCTCTCTTGTTGCTAATAACAATAGCAATGTCAAATACTACCTTTACTCATCATTTGCGCGCTTAAAAGCTGGTAGTGACGTGATAGCCCCGGAATATAGCTCGAATACCAGTGATTTCTCCATCATCAGAGAGAACACATCCAACCTTCAGGGTACCCTGATCTTCAAGATTACAGCGCCACCTGACGGCACATATACGCTGCAATTTGAGCCTATCAAAGACACCTATCAGACGACTACAGGTCCAACTGTAGAATTTCAAATCGCGTAGCATCCTACCCGACCCCCCTGGGTACCCACAAGGGATGCCCATAGGCATGCGCGTTAAGCAGAGGGAAGCCCTCTGCACTCCCTTTCTCCTGCCGCCTCCGGCGGCAAAAGAGAAGAAAGGAAGTATTTGGGGACACCCCAAACCCCGCCAAGGGGCGAGGCCCCTTGGACCCCCGCTTAGCGCACATGCCTATGGGCATCCCTTGTGGGTGCCCAGGGGGCGGGGGTGCCCTGGGGGGCGGGTAGGATTTACACCGCCCAGAAGGGACGGGAATCGGCATCCAGTTGGCCTGCCGAGGCATTGGTCAATTGCACCGGATCTCCTTTGAGCTTATAGGCTCCCGTCTGGGCATCCTTAGTAACGTTCGCTAACCAGAGATTGAAAACATTATTAGAAAAGCCCATATAAACAATCTGCGTGCCATCCGCCGACCAGACTGGCTGACCCAGGAACTGGGCCGTCACCAACCGTGCAGATTGATTATATGGGAGTAGCGCCTTACGCTTGACCTGTGGATCATTGGGATTCTGAACCACGTTATCAGGTACCGGCATAATGAACAGCCCCATATGAGTCGCATCCAGATTGCGTACATACGCCAGAGAATTACCGTCCGGTGAGAAGGCCGGTTGCATATTCACCAGATCAGGAGTACTAGGCGTAAGCGCCACAGCAGGATCGAACTCCCGTCCCGCAGTACCAGGACGATAAACTCCTGGATGGTTAGCAATAGCATTAGCATCTTCCAAGTAAATCTGAACTACTTGCTTGGTAAACGATGTCGTGTCATACTGAAAGTTCGTATAGATGATCTGATTGGGGTGATTGGGACGGAAACTAGGATCGCGGTTCCCACCATCGCCATAGGTAGCATAAGCAACTTCTTTCGGTTGGGCACGTGGATTCTCCAGTGAGACCAGAAAGATCTGCGGGTCCAACATAAAATTATCGACCCCTGGATTAATATACGTTTTCCCCCAATCGCTAAGAAATGCCAGATGCTTATTATCTTGCCACGTAGGCTGAGCATACCAGTAAGCCGTGCTGATCGGAGCACCCATGGGCGAGTTTGGATTATGAATGAACTGCCCGTTACCTGAGCGTAGCACTGTCATCTTGCCACCAGTAGCAGGCATCATCGCCAGATCAGCATAGTTTTTGTAGCGTATGATAAAGGCGACCGTTTTACCGTCAGGCGAGATGGCGGGATCACGGACATCAAAGCCATCGGTTAATGGGGTAAGGTTGCGCGCCCCATCTAACACATACAGCTTACGGCCTAAGGTAAAGTAGATCTTCCCTTTGAAGACCGCCTGATCTGTCTTATTAATACCAATCGATTCACCAGGCTTTGTCTGGTGGGTCTGAAAATCGTTATTGTTAACGCCATTGCCTCCGTCGCCGATACCCAGACAGCCTTGTAGACTAAAAGCGAGCAGTATCAACAAGCAGAGCATATGCCATTGTTGATATTTCTTTATTGGCATGCTTAAACCTTTACAACATCGAATGATTCACATGCTACCATAAAGACCACAGTAAAGATGCTGTTAAAGCCGAAGACATCTCCATTCCCCTGACTCAGATTCATCGTCCCTACTTGTGTCATTTGCTCCAAGGACTGTAATGCGTTGCTAGCAGGCGGCGGTGGCAGGCTGACGTTCACCGTTTGTAAGCTGGTTGGCGCAGATGATGATGCCAGGGCTGTATTGCCTGCGTTACCAGTATTCGCCATTTGTGGAACACAGCGTGCCTGATTCGCTGTTAAGCCAAACATCTGTGTAAGTAACGGTACCACCAGAGAGCAGACAGGTGCGAAATTAGAGCTATGTGGGATCGGTACGGAGTAGGGCTGATTCATAACTTTGCGATCAACTTTGTTAAGATCGACATTATGGGCATAATTTACCATTTTCACAAGCTCAGGTAGTTGCATATCTGTTTTCACATAACCATCTAAATCGTTTAAAAGCTGTGGTAACCGACCAATCGTATTTGAGCCTTGCAGTTTTGTTTTCAATACGCTCAAGATCTGCTGCTGACGGGTGGAGCGTCCAAAGTCGCCAACGAGGTCAGAGTGACGTGTACGCACATACATCAGCGCTTGCGGCCCATCCATGTGTTGCGGCCCCGCAGCAATATACAGGCGGCGGTAGCCGTAATCGTTCTTACTGCCAGTGGCATCATCGGGATAATCGTCATCAACCATAGGGTGAAGGGCATTCATGTCAACGCCACCGATGGTATCAATGACCTTGATAAAGCCCGTCAAACCAACCCACGCATAGTGGTCAATGGGAATGCCAAAATTCTCCTCGATCGTAGCTATGCTCAGTCCTGCTGCATCGGCATAGGGATTTTTCGTGCGCTTGCTCTGGAAGCCATAGGAGAAGGCAGTGTCCAGTTTGTCACGTACATTTAAGCCTGGGATTGTCACCTGCAAGTCGCGCGGAATGGAGAGCATACCAACATAATTGGTTTGTGGATCTATGGTGAGAATAATATCAGTCTGTGCGAGCACTGTGCCCTGAAATTTTGCATCATTGTCACTACCGAGCAGCAAAATATTGACACGTTTCCCACTCAAAATATCGGTAGAGTTGGCTCCATTACTATATGACTTACCGCTGTGCCGAAGTTGGCCTGATAGTACCAGACACCACTGCCCAGAACAACCAGGAAGCAAGCCATAGCCGCTACAGCCACCCGTGCCCAGATGGGAAAGCCTCGCCTTTTACGTTTTCTCTTCGTCGCGCTTTGCATTGGTGGCTGGTTATTCTGGTATTGGCCGGGGGCAGATGCCGGTTGCCACAGAGGGCTATTATTTAACTGCTGCGATACAGGCGGTCGCATTGGTGGCCCATAAGCTTTTCCTGGGACCATAGGTGGCTGCATCTGCGACATATACGGTTGTGCTGGTGCCATTGGCTGCGCCAGAGGACCAGTATAGGGCGGTGCCGGAGTCAGAGGTAGCATGGGGCTAGCAGGTACAGCTGGCACGCCAGAGGGGGCAGCAAAGGACTGTCCTGGGAATGCTGGTCTATTACCAGGGGCAAAAAAAGGCTGTGCCGGAGTCGCAACAGACGATTGTGGCATCGGGGGTATAGCAGAAGCATTATTATAAGGAGCTGCAAAAGGCGAACGTGCCATACCCGATTCATATGGAGAAACCTGATTGGCTACGAAACCTGGCAAGTTACCGCCATTGATACCCGGTCCTGAGGATGGTTCCCATGGTTTAGCAGTTGTTGGCAGAGTCAACGTAGCGTCAGAAGTAGCATTCCGCGGCTCCTGAGTATGCTCTGCCTTCCAGCCTGAAAGTAGTCCACCTGTCTTCTTTGCTCGCAGTTGTGGCGCGGGCGATGACAATGTTTCTTGTGGTGGGGGAGCTATGCGGGCACGATTAGTATCCACAGCTTCTATACCCGTAGGTACAGCTGTCTGCTCTGTATCTTTATCGCCCAGCACAGGTTTAAACTGTACAAATTGACGCTTCACCATAATTTACCTGCTTCCTAAAAAACTTTGCTTGCTGGAGAAGCTCCTTCCTATTATGAGTCCCTCCTTTCATGCTTTCCCAACTACCCACCACCTTCTGGGGCATTTCCTCTCCCTAAACACACTTTCCTTTTGTCTAAGTATAACGAACGGTAGGGTAAAAGTTCACACAAATACCCTCTGTAGCTACATATTTAGGATATTTGGCGCATCATGCAGAAGATTTCTTAACCTTCACTTAGTCCTTGCTTTACAGAGAACTAAACGCCTCTTAATACTTTAGTGGTAATATAACATATAAAGACAAGCCACGCAATATAATATGGTAGACTTAGCTAATATAGTATCATAACGATAAAGTTGCCCCTGCATTTCTTGATAATTATTGTCGCATTTAGTTGTCTCTACAGGGGGACAGGTGGTGATCTATGGGCGTTGCAATTATTACGGAGAACTTTCTGCCGAAGCTAGATGGCGTTACGCGCACCCTGGCACGACTGCTGGAGCACGTACAAACAAATGGAGATCAAGCACTCTTACTCGGACCGAATAGTGGCATGACTGAATATGCAGGTGCTGAGATTATTGGGACCGCCGGATTACCATTTCCGTTCTATCCAGAACTAAAATTCAATTTTTTTCGTCCGTTGTTTTTACACTGTCTCAGTGAATTTCAGCCAGATATTGTACATATCGTTGATCCAGTCATCCTTGGTGCAACTGGTCTGGCCGCAGCTCGTTTCTTGAAGATGCGTAAGCAAATGGGGCAAGCTGGGTTAGTGCAGCCGCACAAATATAGCTGGTATGAGGCTATGGAGTGCCTGATGGACGGCTATCGAGAAGCTATTATGAATGCACAGACACTAATCGCTGCCTGAATAAGTGTGGAGAAAAGAGCAGATCCGAGTGGCCTGATCAATGTCCAGTAATCCACACGGATCAGATCCTTTACGCGCTTTTCTCTTCCTGTCGCCCCTGAATAAAGGACAAGATGAGTGAGCCTAGCAGGACACTAATCAATACGATCTCCATCGTACTCAAGGTTTTTTTCTTTTGCACAGACTTTCTCCTTAAAGGTCTCTATATGTCACTACGGGGTATACTATCTCATTCCATTATACCCTAATCCAGAGTTCACGCCCCTGTCCATAATCGTGCACCAGATGGAAGTGTTGGGCAACCCAAGCGTGGAAGGCAGCGACGTTGGGTAAGCGGAGACGATCGGTATAAAACAAAACGGCACGGACGCGTGGCTGCGAGGCTTCCTGGATCAATTGTGGCAGTGTTACATAGCCTGTTTTAATGCGTACCTGCGAGGTATCGACGAGTGTTGGTGGTGTATCGCGCCCAGCCAGTGCCGCAATAAATTGTGCATCCGTCACTATCCACTGGCCAGATTGCGTCACCTGTTGCAGATCTCTGGCAACGCGTATACTTTGCATAGTCTCTGGAGCTGTTCCCTGCGCCTGCTTGAGATAGAGATCGTGTCGCGCAGTCTGGATGTTCATGGTGGCTGTCACCACCATCACCACGAGTGCGACTATCGCTGTGGTGTTGGCCAGGGTTAACAACATTTTCCGGTTGCCAGAGATGGGGCCAATGCCCATAACGGCCAAAGCAATCAACGGTGGTGTGAGTGCAACAAAATGGTGTGGGAAGAGAGGTACCTGCTGCCAGAGCAGCAACAGGCTTGCCAGTAACCACGCAATGAGAGGTACTACACGCCAATCACGACGCAGCAATGCTACTACTACCCCATAAAGTGCAGCATATGTAAGTGGAGAAGTTCGCAAGGTTTGCAGAATTTGTGAGCGATTGCCCGCCTGACTGCTCTTAAAGACGATAGCTGCATCACGGTGGAATGTCACGACGCTCGCCCAGAATTGATGAAATGCTTCTGCAAAGGGCAAAAGTATCACAGCAGTAATAGCAATAAAAGCGATGATTGCTGCGAGCAATGGACGAGTATTAGCCCATTTTGCGCCATCCGCTCGGCGGTAGAGACGCCAGAGCTGAGCTGCTAGCAATAAAGCAGCAGGTACCAGGGGGGCAACGAGCAACTTGCTCAACACGCCCAGCGCCAGCGAGACTGCTGCAAGCACAGCATAGCTGAGACCAGAGGTCCCATCCGGCTGCTCCCACCAGAGATATGCTAATCCCACGCCCAGCATAGAGAACGCGATGGATGGAGCTTCAGCCTGTAGTGTTTGTGATTGCATCAGATAGAGTGGATCGGCAACGATCAAGAGGAGCGCAACCAGCGCGCCTATCCGTCCACTCAACGCCTTGCCTAGCAGAAAGGCCCCCAGCAGACCAAATAACGAAATAATTACAATGCCGCAGCGAGCAGACCACAGGGTTTGACCAAGCAGGGTATAAATAGGATAGATCGATAAGACAAAAAATGGCGGCTGCGAATAGAACGTTTCCTGATAGAGTGGGTGTCCTGCGCTCATGGCGCGCAACGTCTGCCAGTAAACGCCTTCATCATAGCCATCGCGGTCAAACGGCAAGTCGAGGCTACGTAAGCGTAACCAGACAGCTAGTACTAGTAGCACAAGTGCGCTGAGTACTACTAGTAAGGTTTGCCAACGTGCCCGCCCTGTTGCGTGCATCGCACCCGTGTTTATGGTATTGCTTATTTTTGTTCCTGTTGCCATATAAATGGTATC
>VBJK01000268.1 GCA_005879655.1 Chloroflexota bacterium
AGGCCTTCTGACTATAGGTGGTGATGGTCTTTGAGGGGGGTGCAGTTTGATCGGGCGGAATGATTTACTGGTGGACTTTGGAGCGTTTCGCTTGTACGTAGTCGGTGGTGTACCGGCGAATGTGGCGTAACGGCGAAAAATTTTCACCTATGAATTGTTCCCCGAGGCAGCAATCCCGTCAACGTCATCATGAGACGCCAGTCGAGCGATAAAGCTGTAGCAAGAGCTCAAGCAGTTGAGGCAGCACTTCATGATTATCGAGCGAAACGATTTCCGTCATTGAATGCCGCAGCAAAATTTCACAATGTTCTCGAGTCAACTGTTCGAGCGCATAAAAACGGACGCGTATCCCGCCGCAAAGCACGAGAATCACAACAATTGCTATCAGCAATCGAAGAAAAGACATTAGCTCGTTGAATTGTCGATTTGTCGGTCTTTTTGATCCGCTCAAAACTGCATTATCGGAAATAATCGATCCTCTGATTCAAACGAAAGTCGCACGAATTCGCAAGTTCGAATGGCTTTTAGCTTATGTTGAAGCACGAAAAATAGCCTTTATCGATTCTAATATTTTTGGTGGATGACGTGGTGCTGGACTTATTCCTTTTGATTCGGAAAAGGCTTATCGTCACATTCCAAATCCTTCTCCTGAACCCCATCCTTCAGTCTGTCAAACACCATCAGAAGTTAATGACTCAATGCTTGACCCCAATTTATTCAGTCAATCATTTCTTACAAGTTCTCCTCCTAACGGCGATACTCTTCGGCGAGTTTCTTCTGCTTTACGGATTGAAACTGCAGAACCAAAAGTGCTTGGAACGCCGGTCCGAGAATGCATTTCAAGACTTGCAGCCGGAACGGAACGATTATATGCAGAGAATTCTATACTTAAAACACGACTTCAAGCTGCAACTGCTGTTCTATCTGCACGCAAAGAGGCTAAAAAAGGGAAACGAATTGCTTTAAAGGACCAATTGTTGCTTACAACGGAAGACATTTACAAGACGGTGACCGCATTAGACAAAGATGCAAAGGAACGGCGAGAAAAAAGGATATCCCGAAAGCGAAAACGGAAGGCTCAAGAGTCGGACAGTGAAGCAGAGGATATGGCAAGCAGTGGTAATGAAGAGCCGAGCCCTCTGCCTGAACTTCATGAGTGCATTGTCGTAGAACATTCGTAGTAATTCAAATTTCTTGCGCGTGGTTCGTCGTTACGCCACATTCGCCGGTACACCACCGACTACGTTAGCGCCAGAACCAGCTATCCTATGACAAAATGTAGATTACCACTGAATTCATCTCGTCAAATAGGTTCAGAAACTATCTTGATGAACTTTTCAATGGCATGTTGAACTGATTGTACGGAAGGAAGAAAAGACTTAGTGGAATTTTGAAAATTGGCATAGACAATCGGACACCGCATCATGATGAAACACCTCATCATGATGTGATGCCCCATTATAGTGCGATTTCCCATTCTGGTACGCCGTATCACTGCATAGTATAATAAATCCCGAGTATTATATTTTGCACACATTTGCTCACATTCGAACTAAATTCGGCTCACATTTGGCATGAATTCGAGCACGAAATGGCGACTGATCTTCACATTTGTAAATTTAGCTCGAATTGTGTCGAATTGTGCCGAATTGTGCTGAATTTGAGATTTCACAATGTTCTGACGTGTTCGATTCGTCAAACTCGAGTCATATTCGAGTTCTGCTTTCTGAAAAATCATCGGGTTCGAGCAAAGATTGAAAATTACCTGAGAAATGTCGATCGAATTCCGAGGTAAAATCGAGATATACACGAAATGATCAGCAAAGAAAACGGTTTCCCATTACATTCCTAATGTTTCAAAAACAGTAATGCGATATGATGCGTTGGGGTAGCGTCAATGCGTTGAAATCTCATTAATACGTTGAGATCGCATGATGCATTGGGATCGCAGTAATGCATTGAGATCTTATAATGCGTCGGGGTAACGTCAATGCCTTGGGATCGCATGATGCTTTGGAATCGCGTCAACACGTTGGGATCGCGTCAATGCCTTGGGATCGCGTCAATGCATTGAAGCATCGAAGTGGCGTCAATGCATTGAGATCGTATGATGCGTTGAAATCGCATGATGCTTTGGGATCGTGTCAATGCGTTGAGATCTCATTGATATGTCGGGATCGCATAATGCGTTGGGATCATATGATGCATTGGGATCGCATGATGCATTGAGATCGTATGATGCATTGGGATCGCATTAATGCATGCTCGAAAGAGTGAGTGACCGCATAACGTTACATGTTCAAGGCATGCTGAAAACTCATTTCTGAGCATATGTAACGGGAAATTGCAGATTTACATGATTTAAACATTCTATCTCGTTTTATCATTATGTATCTCGGGCTGAATCGTACGCCAGACGTAAATCTCGGGTCAAATACATCACGATTGAATTCAGGTGATCAGAAAGGTCCAGAAAGAACCATGGAAGAATTTCTAATTGTAGAAAATGAATGCTTTACGACAGAATCAGGCTTTGACATCAACCTCTGCCAGGCTCGGCAGTGAGAGTATCTTCAATTAATCATAAAGCAATTTCGTAGAAAAGAGAACATCAAGTTTGTTTGTATAATTCTACTCATCAGTTCTATTGATCTTCGGAACCACATTCTGAAGATGTCACAGTCCGAAGATATCTGACACAAATGGTCATGCGGCCTGGTCAGCAACTTATTTATGAACTCAAATTTTGCTCTTGACTGCATGGGGCGCGGCGTGCCGCGCCCTGGAGAGGCTAGTGTATATAAAGACAGAGTAGCTCCCAAGATCTAGAGTGATACGTCATATAATTATAACTCCGCTCTCACCTACTTCTAACAACTATCTATAATCGGAATCCTAATCAGGCTATCTATAATCGTAATCTTGATCCGGATTCCGATGATCCGACAATATGTCGAAGGAGATATAACAACTTGCT
>VBJK01000269.1 GCA_005879655.1 Chloroflexota bacterium
GTGGAATGTCGATCCACGTGATTGGTCTCGTCCTGGTATAAATACGATCTACGCGCGTGTAATGACTCAAACGCAAAACGGTTCTATCATTCTTTTACACGACGGGGGAGGCGACCGCTCTCAGACTGTTGCAGCGCTGCCCATGATTATTCAACGGCTGCAAAGTTACGGCTTCCAGTTCGTCACGCTGCAACAGCTCATTCACGATACTCATGCAGCCGCTCCCACAAAAAAGACGCAGTCTACTCAATGAGCCGCAAAAATTCCATACGGGTCTCGCTTTCAGAGCGAAAGACCCCGCGCATGACGGAAGAGGTCATTTTGCCCGGCGTACGAATACCACGCGATGTCATACAAAGATGTTCCCCCTTTAAGACTACCGCTACGTTCTCCGTTCCTGTAATGCGAGTAATCTCGTCGGCGATCTGCTGACCAAGCCGCTCCTGCAACTGCAAGCGATGCGCAAACTGATGGGCAATGCGCGCAAATTTAGACAAGCCAAGAATCTTGTTATCTGCAATATAGCCTATTGCTACATCGCACCAAAAAGGCAACATATGATGCTCACATAAAGATGATACGCGCAATCCAGACACACACACCATCTGATCAACAGCCATAGAATCAAAACATGTCTCCGTCTTGCCGGGATCATATTCGATAAACTCTCTCCAAGAGTCTGCCCAGCGACGTGGCGTCTCAAGCAATCCTTCTCGGTCGGGATCTTCGCCAATTGCGATAAGCAGCTCGCGTCCTAGCTCAAGCAACCGGGGATAATCGACCTTTTTAGCCAGGACTTCAAAGTTTACCAATTGTTCATCGTGTCCGTTTTGTCTATTTTGTCTATTAAAACCATTGTTATGGGCATGATCCATATGCAAAACCATAACTATTTCACTCCTCCAGAATTTTTACACGCCACGCTTATTACCCCATAGCAACGTGTGAAGTTGGGGTAACACTGTCACACTATACCATTGATCTTGCGTTACACGCTGGATCAGCCAATCTAGACGATTGAGAATGCCGGGTATATCAATCTCCTGTGCTATATGTGGTGGTGTATGATTACCGGCTTGCAAGTACACTGGCAGATTGGGATAACGCGCCGCTACATCTTTCGCATATGCATAATCCTCGTTGTCGAACACAACGATCTTCAGACAAATTTCTGGCTGTCTGCCATCCCGACCATGCCTAGCGTAAGTGATACAACGATCCAGGCGCTCCCAGCGAGTTATCTGCTTACTACTGGGCGGCTTGGGCGATAGGGTGAGGTAATCCAGTTTAGCGAACCAGCTCTGGGCTACACTTCCCTGCGTCTCGATCGCAAATGTGTACCCGTGGCTATGCCCTAGATCGAGCAGGTCGCCTAGAGGCTGGATTGCAGGATTGCCCCCTGAAAGCGTGACAAGTATGGGTTTATAACCGGAGAGTCGTTGTATCTCTGCAAAGACCTCTTCGGTGGTCATCGCATGCCAATCAGCTTTATATTCGGGTAAAACCGCATAGAGTGTGTCACACCAGCTACATTTATAATCGCATCCGCCCGTTCGCACAAACACAGTCGGTCTTCCAACCAGCGCGCCTTCACCTTGTAGCGTAGGACCAAAACATTCTGAAATCATTATATTATGTATCGCCGTATTCGTCCCTCTATCCGTCGCCATGCCTTCATACCAATCCTCTCTCGACTCTTGTAATCTCTACATACCCCTTCTCTGTCTCCCACAAACGTATACGATACAGCAGCTCTTCTGCTAGACCGCCGATGACGAGGGCATCCCAGATCCAGTGTACGAGATTCTCAGCCGTTGTCCGAATACCAGTGAGTGTATTCAGGTCGTTATGATCCATGCCGCCCTTTTCAGCACCCACTAGCGGACCGCGCGGTATGGAGTCCGAGAGTGTCTCTATGATGGTCATATTCACAATACGTTTGAGGTCATCAAAATCTATCACCATTCCATCATCACTCTCGCCCGGAGCATCGATTAGCGGTCCACGCAAGGAGATCTCTAAGCGGTAAGAATGACCGTGAGGATGACTACATTTTCCCCGATGATTTGGTAAATGATGTGATGCCTCAAAGCGAAATTCGCGTGTAATAATGGCGAATCTTGTCATGCGCTGCCTCCATCTCTCTCAGGTACACTCCGCTATTAACCTCTCATACTGGCTCTGGGCGACCTGGCAGATGTAGATATTCTTCTGGATCATAAGCATACACGGTAAGATCTAACACTCCTGCTAGCTTGAGAGCCTCATAACGTTCGACACACGTTCCGCAACGACCACAATGCTGATCTCCATAGCCACCACTACCACCCTCATAACAACTCCAGGTCAACTCGAATGGCACATGCAGACTGGCCCCAAGATGAGCAATCTGAGCCTTTGTAAAATGCATAAATGGGACCTCGACGGTAATAGCCGCCCCGTCCATGGCAACACGAAGCATCGTATTAAATGCATCAACAAAGCTCTGGCGGCAGTCAGGATACTGCGCATGGTCTCCCTGATGGGCGGCATATGCGACAATGCTGGCCCGCTCTCCCCATGCCAGGGTGACTGCCTGGAGCAACATATTTGGATTGCGATATGGTACCACAGTTGCTCTCATGCTGTCAGCGGTATAATGGCCATGAGGCATCTGTACCGTGGTATTAATCAGAGCGGAGTCTGAAGCGGCGAGCAAGCGTGCAATGGGCAATTCAATTACATCGTGCTGAATGTGTAATGGGTCCGCACCTCGGCTGTAGCGCTCGCCCAAGTGGAAGATGTAGCGCTCAGCATAGTCCAACTCCTTCACATGCTTCTGACCGTAGTTGAAGGAGAGGAGGTGCAAGTTGAAACCAGCGGCAGCATAGTAATGTGCCAGTACACAACTATCCATACCACCACTCACAATTAAAACAGCTTTTTCTCTTTTTGACGCTATAGACATGATTTTCTCCTCTGTAGTATTCCTGGCAAGGACTTATAACCCCGCATGAGGCAATAGCCGTCGATACTCTGATTGCAACGTTTTCTCTCTTCCCGCGATGCGCTTGAGGATACTGCCATGCAAAAACGATTACCTTCATCTTACCATGCATAGCAAAGTCACTAACAGTATGCCTTCATGCTTATGAGAGGAAAGTCACCGGAGCGCCCAAGGCCACACACAAACAAATAGAGAAGATGACACTGACAGGAAATCAGATAGGTGGTGAGCGTATAAACACTTATGTTGGAGAGAACCTGCACGCTAACCGTATCAATCATCTTCTCTACATCAACAATATCATGAACAAGCGCAATTATGCGGTCTCTTGCTCCTTGAAAGTATGCTGTGTCATCAGGGTAGCACTCGGCTATCCCGTATACTTTTGGTATTTGCATCCAGGAATCTGACGGTGTCTCTTAGAAAGCTCTACAATGAAAAAGCTGGGGGTTGCCCATTCTTTAACGTCCACTCATCAGGAAAACGAGATCGGGCAAGAAGGACTGCATTGCTCCCTCAAATAGAAGCCCTGCAAGAAGCAGGGCTGTCGCTAGTAAGGACTTCAGTTCTCCCAGCAGTATCACTTGTTTGGAGTGATATTCTGGTTCACATGGAACAGATTGTTTGAGTCATACGTTGCTTTGATCTGCGCCAGTCGGACGTAGTTGTCGCGATATGCCGCTTTTACGTTTTCGGCCCCCTCATCCATCATCATATTGATATAGCCCCCTCCCGCTGAATAGGGATGCAATGCCATCCAGTAGTCCCTGGCCCACTGGATCATACGCTCGTTGTTGACCGGGTCGGGATCGACACCGACGATCACCTCGGCGAAGTTGGCGTCACGGAAGCTGAATGCGGTATCGCTCATGCTGGCCCGATGGGCAGCGCCGTTGATTGGATAGAGGTGCATCGTAGAGTGCATCGTCGGCAGTTGAGTACCATACTTCACGTGCAAATCGATCACCCTGTCGCTCAGGTCGGTGAAGAAGTCGGCCTTCCAGTACCACTGCAAGCCTGGTGGGTATACCGCGTCGAACAAGCTCTGTAGAACCGGCCATGGGATCGATGCGACGAAGTCCAGCGCTGGGGAGCGAAAGGCACGAATTGGTTTGAAAAGCTCTTCGGCCTGCTCCAGCGGCGCGCTGGAACACCACACAAACCCGAACCAGCCGTTGATCTGCTCAGGAGCGCTCAAGATGAAGTCACGCCAGAACTTTATCAAGTCAGTCGCCAGTTCGAGCGGCCAGAACATAGGCCCACCATAGACCATGCTGATTGGATGTAATTGGAACAGGAACGACGTGACGACACCGAAGTTACCGCCACCACCGCGTACAGCCCAGAACAGGTTTGGATGATTCTTGGCGCTGGCTGTGACAAAGCTGCCATCGGCGAGCACCATGTCAACGCTGAGCAAGTTGTCGATCGTCAGGCCCAGTGTACGCGAGAGGTAGCCGATGCCTCCGCCTAAGGTCAGTCCACCAACACCAGTCGTCGAAATGAAGCCACTCGGCGTGGCTAGCCCGAAGGCGTGAGTGGCATGGTCCACCTCACCCCAGGTGCAGCCACCTTCGACGCGAACAGTACGAGCGGACGGATCGACGCGTATACCCTTCATGCCCGACAGGTCGATCACCAGACCGTCATCGCAGGTACCCAGACCGGGGCCGCTGTGCCCTCCGCCTCGCACGGCCAATGTCAGTTTATGCTCACGGGCGAAGTTGATCGCCGCGATCACATCGGCTACATCCATACAGCGGGCGATCAGCGCGGGTCGCTTCTCAATCATGCCGTTGTAGACCCGGCAAGCCTGCTCATAGCCAGCATCGCTGGGACGCAGCAACGTGCCCCGCAGGCGCGCTGCAAGCTCCTGAAGCGCCGTTTCCTCCTGAGAGACGCTCGTAGTTTGCTGTTCAGTCATACCTTTCTCCTTGTTTATACTGTTGTGTAAGTTGTGTATACAACAAACAATATACCGATCTCATGCAAAAGCCGATGATTTTTCGACAAGCATGGCATGATAGACAGCACAATAGTCACTACCAGCAGAGTTCTCACAACGTGGAATGCAGCTCGTTGGAGAGGTTGTAGCCTCTCCAACGAGCTGCATTATCAGGTTACTTTATGTTGAATTACTTCGGCACGACAGCAACTACCACAGCGCTGATATTGTCAGCACCACCACCATCGAGAGCTGCTTGAATGAGCATTGAGCTAATGCGTGACGCATGTGGAGCGGCAGTAGCAATAATGCGAGAGATGTCGGGATCACGCACCATTTCCCATAGACCATCAGAACAAAGCAACAGGACATCACCAGTTTGCAGCGGCTCGACAGATGCATCGAGTTCGACCGAGGCCTTTTCTCCCAGACAACGGTAGATTTGATTACGCTTGGGATGAGTGTAAATGTCATCGCGCTTAATCACGCCATCCTCAACCAGACGAGCAACCATAGAGTGATCACGCGTGAGCTGTTTCAGTCCTTCACCGGGACGATAACGATAGGTACGACTATCACCAACATTTACAATATGAGCGGTAGTCCCGACGACAAGTGCTGCGGTCATCGTTGTTCCCATCATACGCTCTTGTTGCCGATTGCGCTGATAAATGCCAAGATTGGCTCGATGTACGCCTTCCAGCAACAGTTCATCGAACGCCTCATCTGTGTCTTCTTGCCGCAGAAGTGTTGGAGCCACGACATCGCTGATAGCTTGGATGGCCATGCGGCTCGCCATCTGTCCATTGGCATGCCCTCCCATGCCATCGGCAATCACAAAGAGGCCCACCGGCTGTTGTCCCTCTTTACCGTCTCTCACCCCTTGAATAGCAAAAAGGTTATCTTCATTTGGTGAGTTTTTCCGCGCAATACCAGGATCTAATCCCATACCAACGACAAGACGTAAGGGGGTCTCTTGCACGGCAGAAGCTTGCTCTTCCTCATCATCTTTGCCCGGTATGGTAGGACGCTGGTCGATATCAGCTAGTTCCCCTTTACGCTTAACATCAGGAAATGTATCGTCACGATGGTCTTCCACCTCTTCATGTGGACGAGGCACGATATACAGCCCTGAACGTGCAGAAGTGGACGGTTGCACCAGCGGGGACGGCGCTACTGGCACAGTGGGCGGCATCTCTGGCAGAAGAGCAGTCGAATGTGCAACCATTGCATTCGTTTGTTCCGCTGGACCTGCGAAACCTACCCCTCCCCTTGCACGCGCGATGCCCTTGATCCCGCCTTCACCAGATGGCTTGACCCCAGCAGTTGCTCTGACATTCCCAACAAATTGTGAGGCACGTGCTACCGCAGATGCTTGTGGAGTAGCAACAGCAGGAGCAAACATCAGAGATTGAGGTTGCCATGCTGTTATTACCTGATCTAATCTCGCATCGGCTTCGCGCTCTCTTACTGCCATCCGTTCCGCCATAAGCTCGGCTTCTTCCAGATCACGAGAAAAGTCCTGTCGCCCATAGACATTCTGCCACCAGTATGTGGCGGTCTTTATTGCTGCAACAACCAACAGAATCCATAGGATGAGTAAAGAGGTTGATATCAGCATTAGACCTACAAGTGGCAGCAAGACATTTACACCATTTCTAGCCCACAAGTCAGGTATTTGTGGCAGCACTGTTGCCGCTAAACCCCATGCCGGGGGAGGAAAACCTCCCGCCAACGAGTAGAGGAGTATTCCGCTCAGAAGCAGGCTCACGCTTACAGCTATTCTGACCCACTGATATGTCCTATACGCTACTTTCAGTTTTTGTATCATACTACGTCCCTCTGCACTTTCTCGATTTTTCTTCCATCGCTTGCTTAGCATATATTCTTTATATTGTACTACTGGCCGTAGTTGATAAGAAGGAATTTACCTTGATGGTAGTACCATTTTGTATCACAACACGTATTCCCATCTTTCCGCTTGTCAAGGTAGTATCAGTGGCGGTAATCAGCCATTGAGCTGGCTCCTGCGTTCCACTCTGCCATGCTTTGGCAAACAGCGTTGTACCGACAGCACGAAAGCGCAATGTGTAGGATACACCTGCTTGTGCAGAAAAAGATGCTTTGGCTAGCGGTTTCTGTGTGCCCTGCACATTCTTGAGTATGCGCAACCTGGTACCATCAATAAGCGCTTTATACCAATTGTTCGTATCAGCCCAACGTACGACTACTCCCAGATTCGTGTTGCCATCAAAAGCGCTGACGGAACCATTCACTGTAACTTCGACATTGTCTCCAGTTGGTCCCAGCAATGCATCGAAGGTATTCTGTGCATTTGCGATCTGGCCCACATTCCCAACAACTGAGAATGGCTGAGCACTATTAGCATCTCCCATCCAAGCCTTACCATCGGAGGCTGTACCCCATAAAGCTTGATCCTGCCGCTGGAAGCTATCATTTGCCAGCATAGTGATCGGCATCTGCCCTGGCATAGCGGCGGTTGCTGTTGCCTTAGCGGTACCTTGTCCTGCTGTGACTGTAGCCATCTGCGTGGTATTTTGCTGCGTCTGTCTGGTAGCATTTACCGGCAGAGCTAAGGCACGCTGTATCGAGTCAGCAAATACCCCGGAGACCATCCCTCCCATCACCACCACTACAATGACGATGGCTAGTATTAATGAACGCCTACTCATAAGACCCCCTCACCAAATTAAACTGAGTTGTCGTGCGTTTTGTGTCTTTTACCCATTGAATAGATTGCTGATCCGCGACAAATGGCGCGACATTAAGCGTGGCAAGCTGCTGCATCTGTGTGTGAATCCAGTTTACTCCCTGGCGCATCTGCCCATTCACTGGATCAACTTGCCCAACGAAGGCATTTCTAGCGTTTGAGATCATATCGTTGATGAGCGCAAGCGTAGCAGGCTGACCCAGTTGATCATCGTTCATTTTTATGAGAGTGAGTGCATCCTGACGCAGACGCGTAAGCCAGAATTGGATATCATTCAACGCGACGACAATACCTGCGATGGTTTTACGCATATCCGGTGTTGCGCCCGATGCCTGGAGCAGCCCGTTAAGATGATGTACAAGGTGCGTTAAGTAACCTGGTGGGTCCTGATTGGGTCCATTCACTTCCAACAAACCGACACGAGCAAGACGTTCATTATTAATCAGAGATGTATTAGCTGACAAATCTTGTGCGGCAAAAGAGATGCCGTCCAGATAGGTCAGAGTACGTATTGTTTGACGGCGTACAAAACCCACATCTTTCTTCTCTTCCCAGGGTTGTCGTACACCCATCTCATCCAGTGTGGGGTCAGAGGCCAGCAAATGGCGTAGATGAGTTAGAAAACTGAGATTATTAACAGTACCTGACGTGTTGATTGAAGCCTGCGAAATCTCTCCATAGTAGCGCCAGGTGGTATAATCCGGCGATGGTCCCACTGGTGCTATCGTGGCATCTTCCTCTGTCACGAGCAAACGGCTGCTAAACGCCAACAGATTGGTATGTTGCTGATCGCCTGGATAGAGCAAGCGAGCATTACCATGATCGACAGGTAAATTGCCAAGAAAAATTGTTTTCATATCGTCCTGATTCTTGTCGCCTAACAGCCATCCATAGTAACTCTTTTGTCGCGGCGGATTCGGCACACCGTGCAGGTCCACCAGCACTTCATCATTCAAGCCCTGATTGCTATTTTCGCTAATTTGTTCGCTGCTCACAAACGCCACACGACCTACCACACCAGTTGCTGCGCCACTAACTGCACTCGTTACAGGCAACGGATGATACGAGATGAGCAGAGTCCCAACGCTGACTAAAGTGAGAGCAATGATTGCCAGTACTGCAAAGGTCTTGAGAAAGTGACTCGGTTGTCTCTGCCTCTTGTGCGGTAGCTCCATCGCAGAAGGCAAGTCACCAAACGGTAGCTCGCCCGATGGTGCAAGCAGTGACTCTGATAGGGTTGGTTGAACGTTGACTGACGGTGGTATCGGATACAACGGCAAGGTTGTCGCTTGAGCGATTTCATCGTCAATGGTCGGTAAGAAAATCGTCTTTTTCGCTTTTGCTGCTATTACTGGTCGCTCTGTCTCCAGCAAGGATGTTGTTTTTTTCGCCTCTGCTGCTACTACTGGTCGCTCCGCCTCCAGCAAGGATGTTGTTTTTTTCGCTTGCGCTGCTAGAGCTGGCTGCTCTGCCTCAAGCAAGGACGCCGTTTTTTTCGCTTGCGCCGCTACCGCTAGCTGCTCTGCCTGAAGTAAGGATGCCGCTTTTTTCGCTTCTGCTACTACCGCTAGCTGCTCTGCCTCAAGCAAGGACGCCGTTTTTTTCGCTTGCGCCGCTACCGCCAGCTGCTCTGCCTCAAGCAAGGATGCCGCTTTTTTCGTTTTCGCTGCTAGAGCTGGTTGCTCTGCCTCAAGTGTAGTGATCATGTGTATCCAGGAACGATGGCGAGACAATTGCCCACTTGCCACAGCTTCTATGAGCATCTCGACTGAAGCATATACGGGAAAGCCATTGCGTGCTGCCAGTTCGGCCAAGTCTCCATTATTGGCGAGAATAAAAATGATGGGTATATCCAGTTGCTGCGTGGCCTGCTTCAGCTCACTGAAATCTTCTGGAGACTGAAACACACGCGCTTGCTCTGCTAACAAGATGACCACAGGCTTATTCCGCTCACTGATGGTCTGTATTAGCGCGCTTTTCTCATCAGTTGGTTCTACATAGAGAACACAGAAGTCACCATTCTCGTTTAATTTCATCGTTTTCCCATCGCTAGCTATAAGCAACACACATGCTCACCCTCTAGACTATCGCAATCTCACAACAGCTCCATTTTTGGAGTCGCCTCTGGTACTTTCGTCTCTGCTATCAACAGAAACTTGACACAACCCGCGTACCCTCATGCAGACGAGTGCGCCTTATGCCATGCTTCAGCACAAAACCTGGGCAATTAATAGAGCAATAATCATAGCATGCTCCTGCTGCATTTGTAAGAAGAATGAAGGCATAAGACTGTAGATGGTATGCCATGCTGGCGTGAATAATCCACTTCACCGATAGAGTACCAAAGTACTAATACTTAAACAGATTGCCGCTATTGCTAACCATCCTATGGCAAGTATAGCGAAAGAAGCTTTACGCGGGTATGCTTTTTTGAGGCATAATAGCCGTGTGTCATCACGGAGATTAGCTTTGTGTCATCACGGGTTTTTGCTCTATGTTGTCCCGCTGACACGACGATTGACATCCTAAAATGAGACGAACATCGCCAATTTTTGAGATGTCATTGCTGAGGTTGTTAAGGGCCACAGGGTAAGCACAAGGGACAATACCGGTGAAATAAGTCCGCTCAGGGCAAACTACAAGGGACAATACCGGTGAAATAAGTCCGCTCAGGGCAACCACAAGGGACAATACCGGTGAAATAAGTCCGCTCAGGGCAACCACAAGGGACAATACCGGTGAAATAAGTCCGCTCAGGGCAACCACAAGGGATTGCCCCTACAATGGGACGAACGCGTATCACAGGCTGATTCGTACTATTGTAGGAGCAATCCCTTGTGGTTGCCCTGGCTGCAACTCATTGTTGTGGCGTGCTCGTTGCGGCCCTACACCTTCACTCCTTCAATAATCGTCGTGCCTTCACCCCTACCAGCG
The DNA here is from genome assembly GCA_005879655.1 of Chloroflexota bacterium. The sequence goes on from VBJK01000269.1 coordinate 10,597, forward strand.
TCAGCCCGTATTGGCTCGCTTCCTCAATCACGCCAATGATCTTGTTATCGGCTTCCTCTTCATCAAGCAATAATGCAACATGAGCCAGAATTAAGTGACATTTCGTCTTTGTCTCTACTTCCAGACCTGGTAGGGCCAACGCGTACAGGACATCTTGTCTGGCTCGTTGTAACAGGCGCGTCCGCACTTTGGGCAGGCGTTGCGAGGCTCTAGCTTGAGCAATACGCAGATTGCCCAACCCTACTAGTGCTTTGCTGATACAGGGATTGTTGCGTATCATACGGCCAGTACGCAAGGCACGTAACGTGTGGGTTCTGGCCTCTTCAAACCTTCCTTGCTCAAGCAACACAGCGGCCAGACGAGTATTCCACCAACTGATATATTCGCGATCATTGAAACGCTCGGCCAGCACCAGGCTCTTGCGATACCAGCTCTCGGCATCTTCTAAATTCCCTTTAGCAGCAGCAAGTTCCCCTCGATTGCTATAGACGACAGCTAACAGAGGTTCATCACCCAGCGGTTCAGCCAGACTAAGGGCACGACGAAGAGCTGCTTCAGCTTCCTCAAATGCTGCTTTTTTAATACAGAGATAGCTGATATCCTGCGAAACATGCCCTATGCTGCGTTTCTGATCAGCCTGTTCATAGATGACCAGCGCCGTATTCAGGTGCTCAAGAGCCTCACTTGAATGTCCCTCAGCATCGGAAAAAGCCCCTAGCAAGCGATACGCGCCACCAAGATCGACGGGATCACCCTCCATAGTACGCTGGATACGTGTTGAACGCCTCCTACCACGCACCAGCGCGGGCGAGGCGGGCAAGCGTGATCGCTGTGCGAAGAACTTCAGCGCTTCTTGCACAACCCGGCGACCTTCCTGATAGCGACCTTCTTGCCAGTACAGACTCCCCTGTAGGTGGCGCAAACGTGCCCACGCTGGCCCATCCAGAATACCTGCCGCGCGCAAGACCTGCTCCCCACGTTCACAACACTCTCTAGCGCGGGCATTATCGCCATTATAGCGCCATATGCGTCCCTGCTCGACCCACACCATGGCTTGTCTCAACACATCATATTCTGAAGCATCCTGCCGCGCCATACACAGTTCCAGAATACGTTCGTAGAGACGCCGTGCTTCTATAAAGTTGCCACGAATGACGGCACACTCGGCAAGGCGCTCTAACAAGGTAAGATGCTGCTCACTGGTACACTCTGCTGGACTTCTTACCAGCTCATAATGCTCTAAGGCCAAGCTATAGTGACGCTCGGCTTCGGTGTAAGCAGAGAAAGTATAGGCCCAATCACCAGCTAGCTCTGCGTAGTAGGCTATCTCAGGAGGTTTGGCTCCGGCACGCACTAAGTGATGGGTAATGGTAGCTGCAACCTCTTCTACACGCCCTTTATACAGACGTTCTAGAATACCCGCTGCTCGCTGATGAATTCTGGCGCGCCGAATGGCTGAAATTGCATCATACAGGTGGCTGACTAGCAAGGGATGCCAAAAATGGTACCTGACATGTACGGTTCCCTCTTCGGTGAGCACACCTGAGCGTAATGCCTCTTCTAGCAAATCCAGTACGGTATCTTCGTCTACTGTTG
>VBJK01000270.1 GCA_005879655.1 Chloroflexota bacterium
CGAGGTGAAAGCTGAACCCAGTAACAAACGCGCCAGGTTCGGAAAAAATTCAGCGCCCCCTCCCGTTGTCTCAGATAAACGTGCCTCCCTTGGTAATACCTCTTCTAAGTATGCTATCCTTGATGATACAACTGGTTTTGGAGGAGGACTCAATCTCCGCGTCTTCATCCACCCCGAAGCCGCAAAACTTTATACAATGGTTCGCGTAAGGCCCTCGCGATTCACAACTTATTTTAGGATTCTGAAGGGATGAAAGCTGCGAACACCGTTTTTTGGTGCTCCTTCTTTGTCAATCAACGTGGCTGCCCTCGTCATCAACATAAACCTTTATTCGATTATCTGATCGAAAACAACAATCACCTCACCCCTAATGACAAGGAATTTTATCAGCGTGACTTTATCAGAGCTTATGACGAGTTGTTGAATAAATTCGTGGACTTAGTCGATGATTTTTGTGAGGAATGGGTGGATTCGGAAGCAGGACTCGCGTTTATAGAGTGCTATGGCAAGAAGAAGTACATATCTCTTTATGAATTCTCTAATCTCAGGAAATCCCACAAACCAAGGCCTGAGCTCACTGGCGAGCACCTTATTTCATATAATGCGGACGATGGACAAAAAAAATCTGGCGTCGTCATGAACGCGAAACGAATCTGGACCATCTTCGAGCCAATTCTTTCAATTTTTGATCTTCAGGAACTCCCAGACGTATCTCGCGCAGAGACTCCTTTCTAATTTTAGGGGTCCAAATGGCCATCGTTTGACGGTGAGATTGACAAATATGAATCATGGTATTACCGTCTCACTTCTGTCGTCACGGATGTTTCCGTTTCAATTTTGGCCCAATATGTCTCCAGGTCCTTCAACATCAAAGTCCCTCAACTATCGGGCGAAACGAAATATAGATTTTCGAAGCATGACCTCAATTATGCTGACACCACCAAAGCGCGCCTCTGCGCTGCCTGGACCCAAGGACCTCATTCCGCTCCAAGGATTGGAGAGTTGTTTGCGCCTGATCCTGCTCCGCTTCCGCGACTTACTCTTGAGCAATGGGTTGCTAAGCTCCGTGATGGGTACGGAAGTTCAACTAAATTTGATTCGCCTCCGCCACAGATCGAGAAACGTAGAAGCTTCACTTCTATCGATGCAATGGAGGACGAAAGTCGTGAGGATAGTGAAAATGATGATGAGGCGCTTAAGATCGCGGCTGCGGAGGATGCCTCAATTATTGAAACACTTCGCTCGACCGTAGGCGCGGCTCTACCTTCGGTATGTATTTCCGTCGAATTCAATTAATTGTAGTACATGGTTAGTGAAATCCCTGAAGACATCATCTTCAACATCACCCCCTATCCTCTTAGAGTCATTGAACCAGTTGCATCCAAATGGCTTATCGAAGCGTCGAAATATACGTGGTGGGGTCGCACTGCACTTCATATTCGTGATGGCGAGGAACGTCGCAGACATTTGGAAGGCTTGACGACTGTGATGGGAGTTGAAATGCAGCGAATTGAGGAACGCAAGAATGAGTTGTTGGCTGAACGTGCGAAAATGAAAGTCGTTATGGAGATATATGAAGAATATCAACAAACAATGAAAGAGAAAATGATGGAGAATGCAGTGTTGGAAAATGAAGTCAATGAGATGATGAGGAATTCAGCTGTTCGCCAAGCAAGAAAGCATATCAACAACTTAAAAGGACGAGTCTCGATGGGAATTGGATCGACTTCAACACCCATTGTCGATTCTGGATCTGTCCAGCCGTCTGTTAATTCCCCTTCGATGACTTCCATTCAATATGAACAACGTCCACCTCTCGATTTCAATGAAGACAGCAGCTCTGATGATATTAGTTCTTCTCCTCCGAAAGATGATGATGAAGTTATCGATGATGAGGAAGGACATGAGCGTGAGAATGAAGTCTGATCGGGATTAGGAAATGAAGAGACAGATTTAAGAGTATTATTATTATTTAATATAGATCCGCTCTTCAATGGATGATTTTTGACATTGCGTGAAACGTCTATTTTCTGATTCTGCACATTATCACCATCTCGCACCTGCGCGACTTGATGTTTTGATTGAAAATTGACAGCGAAGTGGTGGGATTACTAAGAATTCATGGTGCGCCAATAGGCGGGTGTGCTAGCGCTGCTAAAATGTTGGCACGCGTCGGGACGCGCCACACAGAATTCGAGGCTCTCTCAGCCAACTCAATGTCCGTAATGACTCAGACACCCACATCAGAGGCGTCACAGACTCCATCTCTTGATTCAATATTAGAAAAAGCAAAGAGAATCTTTCCAATCCCATATCAGTGGCAAATTGATGCGTGGGTGCATATGTTTGGAGAAGAGCGCCGAGATGTACTTGTAATTGCAGGAACGGGGAGCGGAAAAAGTTTCATCTTTTATTGTCTGCACTTTGCCAAAGAGGGTGGAATCACATTAATTATATCTCCTCTCTCGGCTTTAATGAAAGACCAAGTACTCTGAATGGTACTGTCTACATGCGCTGACAAATAGGAGCACCACATGGCGAAGCGCCATATCAACGTCATTGCCGTGACAGGTGAGAATTGCACCACAGAAATATGGAAGCAGGTTGCGGAGTGCAAATACAACGTCATTTTGGCAGCACCCGAGGCGATATTCGAGGAAACAGGATACTTTTGGAAGCAGGTTTTGCGGAAAAGAAGCGGCGCGTTGTATTCGAGAATAGTAGCCGTCGCCATTGACGAGTGTCATTGCGTTAAGAACTGGGGAGGTAGTGGATTTCGAGAGAAATACACCAAAATCGGAATTCTTCGTGAAGCCTTTCCAGATATTCCCTTCCTCGGTCTTACTGCGACGATGACGCCCACCGGAATATCGTATTACTTCAAATCAACTAAGGCCAAACGGCCTGCGACAATCAGACAATCAGTCCGCCGAACGAACGTCGATATTTGGGTTGCTCAGATCAATGGAAAGGAGTATGATGACTTGTGTGTCTTATTTCCTGACTATATTTCCAACCCTCAAGATATTCCTCAAACAATTATCTTCTACAACGGCCGAGTAGGATGCGTAAGAATGGCCAAATGGATGCGATCGCGATTACCGACATCTCTTCGGTCGGAGGATGGGCCAGTAGTGCGAAGTTACAGTGGTGTGCTAGATGAGCCTTCAAAACAAGAAACTCTGGAGCTGCTTCGAAATGGTGCTTGTAGAATAGTAGTCTGTACAGATGCCTTCGGACTTGGATTGAATATATCGGCCATTCCAAGAGTGGTTGTTTGGAAGCTAGACTCGAAGCTTGGAATTGATGGATTGTATCAACGTATTGGGAGAGCAGGTCGTGATACTGATGAGCGTGCTCTTGCCCTCATCTTCGTCTCAAAGGCCAACCTTTCCGGTCAGTACGTACCGTCAACGGAGAAAGTCACCGAATTGGACATCGAAACAACCGCGCGCAAGAAAACAAAACAGACGATAACAGCCAAGCCAGTATCGTCAATCGAAATCCAAAGCTCAGTTCCCAATGATGACGTCTTCAACTATACACTCGAAGTCAGCAAAGAGACAAAGCCGCTCTTTAAAAAAGCTCTTCCCGACATCTACGCGGGACCAACAAAGAAAGTTCAGGCGACCTCCGCTTCAGAAAGCAACCTCGTCGCCGGGTTACATTGGGTCGTTCAAACTGAGGGCTGTGTAGAACAACCTTTTCTTGTCGCATTCGATGACCCGAAGATGATGGAAAGGTGCGGAGGCTGCCACAGGTGTCGCATGCGTCACCTGGTTGAAACTGGCACAAAGGATACGCCACCGACTTTATACGGAATTTCATTTACCATAACAATCGCCTATCGCGCACATATCCAGACCTCTACCGATAAACGCCGAAAGAAACACAAACACACGAAGCAAACCATATCGAGCGACAGAATGGACAAACTGATAGCCGATATCAAAATCTGG
>VBJK01000064.1 GCA_005879655.1 Chloroflexota bacterium
TATGAAAGTGCTGTCGAGCATGAGATATTCCTGCGCTAGAGATCGATCAAGATGCCGACGGAGTGCTGTCTGGCATCATTATGCTCAGATGACGCAGAGGCATGGGAGAAGATCGGCCAGACATCGGTAAGAATGTCACGAACCCACGGATTTATCCGGGAGCAAGGTCACCCATGGGTGACCTTTGCCAGCCCTGAGTGTCCAGCCTAGGCGTCCAATGGCGTAGGCGACCAGATGAAGACGCTCCGTTCGACGGGGTACGGCACAAAGGCAAGAAGAATGATTGGAATGATGAGAAAGAAGAAATCAGCACATTACAATGTTACGGTAAATGTAGAGTCTGATGCAGAGCTGTGCAGAATTGCAAGGAAGCATAATTTGAAGGTATCAGCTCTCATCCGCCGTTTTTGCGTACTAGGGGTGTATGAAAGTATGATGGGGCCATTTTTCTACATTGATAAAAATGGTGCGAATAGAGAAGTAGAACTGTTTCCCTGCAAACAAGAGAAGAAATTGCAACTATGGAAGATATATGTGAGGAGATATGACCACTCAGATCTCACCGAACAACAAGCTCAATGAGCTTGCTGGCGACCAATGGCTCTACTTCACGAAAAGCTTGCTCAACACCAACTATCCTTCAGAGTACAGCCACGAGTTGCGCAAGGTACATGGAGCTAACAAGCCGCCGCGTTTAATGCGGCAATTGATCGAATTCTTCACCAAACCGGGGGCGCTCATCTTAGACCCATTTGCTGGTGTTGGCGGGACACTCATTGGAACCTCGATTTGTGAGAAACCACGTCGAGCAACGGGGATCGAGATTAACCCAAAGTGGATCAGCATCTATTACCAAGTCTTGGCAGAAAATGCCGAGTTGCAAGCCCAACAGATGATCGAGGGTGACTGTCTAAAGGTGATGCAAATGATGCATGAGGCCACGTTTGATTTTGTTGTCTTCGATCCTCCGTATAACATCCATTTGCAGAAAACAATGTCCGGTGAAAGTCGGGCAGAACAACATCCTAATCGACGTACCAACTATGATATGCGCTCAGATTATTCAGCAGACTTGGCGAATAAAACCTGCTACGAAGAGTACTTGGATACGATGGGACACGTCTTCGCGCAGTGCTCTCGGCTACTTAAACCACAGAAATATTGTAACTACTCAGCTCCCTTGCTCTTGTGTGCTTGAGACAAAAGCCCCAAGAGGGTTGAGCGTGAGGAAAAAATGGGGTAGAGTAACTCCATGAATGTAGAAGAACTGGTGAAAGAACTGCAAGCGCAGAGAGCTGAAAATCAGGCCCTACGCAACGAGTTGCAAGCGCAGAGAGCTGAAAATCAGACCCTACGCAACGATCTGGCAAAAACGCTAGAGAGTCTTGAGCAGGCAAACGCTCGCATCAAGCAACTGGAAAGACAAGCGGCCAAGGACAGCCATAACAGTAGTAAGCCACCGATCACCGATGGCTTCAAGGAACCAGCGCGTAAAACGAAGAGCCTACGAGAAAAGAGTGGCAAAAAGAGTGGAGGTCAACCTGGTCCGGCCTCGCAAAACGTTGATGATGGTTGAGCAACCGGACCAAACCGTTCTGCTCACGCCAAGTGCTTGCCAGCACTGTCAACAGGATCTCTCGCAAGCCCCGGCTTGCCGAAGAGAACGGGTTCAGCAGTTTGATCTGCCCAGCATTGGTTTGCAGGTGACTGAATATCAGGTAGAAGTCAAAGCCTGTCCATGAGGTCCGCGCAGAGACGCGAGCTGATTTACCTAATGGACTCACCCTTGCCTCGGCACAGTACGGCCCCAACATTAAAACCCTGGCGGTCTACTTGGCCTGCTTGCATCTGCTCCCGCTAGCACGCGTCTGTCAAATCCTGAGCGACCTGTTTGGAACAACGTTTTCCCAGGCTAGCGTACTTGCCGCCTGGAAACCTAGCGCTCTGGCTCTCACGGCGGTTTTGAAGATGATCAAAACCGCCTTGACATCGAGCCAAGTGCTCCATAACGACGAAACAGGTTTGCGTGTCAACAAGAAATGCTGGTGGTTGCACGTGGCTGCGACCTGTTGGTTCACTCTCTATCTAGCCCATCGGCAGCAGGGGAAAAGAGGCCATCGATGCGATGGGGATCTTACCTCATTTCCAAGGCACATCCCTTCATGACAGCTTGGTCTGCTAGTCTCGAATATCTCTGCATCCATGCCCTCTGTAATGCTCATTATCTACGTGAACTCACCTTCATTTTCGAGCAATTTGGACAAGAGTGGGCCAAAGAGATGAAAGCATTGCTTCTCGAGATCAAAGCCAGCGTAGAGCGGGCACGTGAGCAAGGCTTGACGAGCTTGCCTCAAGCTACTAAGCAGGATTTTGAGCAACGCTACAACCAACTCGTGCAAACTGGCATGGCTGCCAATCCTCCTCCACAAAAACGCCCCGGCCAAAGAGGTAAAGTTGCCAAAAGTGATGCTCTCAATCTGCTGCTTCGCTTGCAGAGCTACCAACATATGATCCTACGGTTCATGCATGATTTTGCTGTGTCATTTACGAACAATCTGGCGGAAGCTGATCTTCGTATGATGAAACTGCGTCAAAAAATTGACTTCCCTGTTTCCGTACAGAAGCGGGTGTGGCTCTCTTTTGTGACCTGCGCAGTTACCTTTCCACTATGCAGAAACAAGGGGTTGAGCTTCTGACCGCCTTACGTTCTGCCGTTGTTGGTTCTCCCCTTCTCCCCCCTCTCTTGGCAGGTGAGTAGTTACACAAAATCCAACCATCCACGATGTCTCTGTAGCCAACTCTTGACCGCTTCTAACTGCTTCTCTACTTCTTGTTGTTCCGGCAAACCTAACTCCTTAGTCGCCAGTTGGAGACACGCTGATGTCAGAGTTTCCAGGCTGAGTGTGCTGACAAAGCCGTACTCGGCCTTATGCCAGACATGGCAGCTTGTCGTAAGCAGTGGAGGTGCTATAGTTAGAAGTATCTCGACTGTAGCATCATCGCCGGGCGAGCTTGGAGAGGATTGGTCGCCTACCTGGCATGTCACATGCTTGATCAGGATAACAAAAAAGAGCAATCCAAATATGCATATGTAAATGAAAGGTGCACTATATTTTATGATCTACTATCGTGTTGCATTAAGATCAGAGCAATCATCGGCTTGGCAATGGCGATCCTGTACTCTGACCTCCGTATCTTCCGTGTTGGATGCTCTCAAGGCGTACACCAATGTTCCAAGAACGGCTATGCGCGTTTTATTCTCTTCCTCCCCTATACGCATGGATGAGATGCTCACGCGTGTCAATAATGGCTTGTCGGTAAATTGTGTTGCTGTAGAGCAGCTTTTGCAGGGGGAGTGCCTGAGTTTGGCCGAGGTAAAAAGATTGGAGTTAGAGCTGTCTACTGAGGGGAATCATGATAGCCCTTATATATTCATGCTACCAGCTAATATGCTGCAAGTGCTTGCGTGGACGAAACTGCTTGCGAGGGTTCATTGTGGGGAGTTGGTACCATAGCGGCTGGGGCAACCAGAAGGGACAATACCAGTGAAATAAGCATCGGCCTCTCAAGCACGATCGTAACCATTGTAGGGGCAATCCCTTGTGGTTGCCCTGCCGCCGCAGGCGGCGATGGTACCATGCTTATTTCACTGGTATTGTCCCTTCTGGTGAAATAAGCATCGGCCTCTCAAGCGCGATCGTAACCATTGTAGGGGCAATCCCTTGTGGTTGCCCTGCCGCCGCAGGCGGCGATGGTACCATGCTTATTTCACTGGTATTGTCCCTTCTGGTTGCCCTAACTGGCGGGTGATAGCTATAGTGATCAGATTGTCCATAACCTGGCATTCTGATAGGTGACAGCGGTCATATTGTCATAGGCAACAGCGACGAGACCCAGGGCACCTTGGCTGTAGGTACTGTCGCTGACTGTCTCGATCTTTTGTCCATTAACGTAGAGATCAAAAGAACTGCCATTGGCAACCACTGCAATCACATTCAACTGATCTATTCCTTGGTGAATTGCTGGAGCGTTGCCTCTCGTTAAGGTTATTGAGTCCCTATGTGATGGATAGTTAAAAAAATCATAATTGCCGTTCTGACAAACTTCCAAGAGGTAGTGACCATTGTCATTGTGGCGTACGATCAGGCCACCACAGTCCCCTTGATCGATTCTCATCTTCACCTCAAATGCGAAGTTGCTGTACGTGCTCGGCTCTTCACAGCGAAAGAACTTCTTTGGCGGCGATTGATAGATCTGGTAGGCATTATTCACAAACTGACACCGCCCACCCCAGCTTACATCTGAACCGTTTTGCCATTTACTCGCTTGGGTAAGGGGATCTATCCAAGCCAGCGTGCCTGATGGTTGGTAGGGATTGGCAAGAGCCGCTGCCGTTGCTTGTGCTTGTGCTGTAGCAGTAGCAAGATGGTTCGTGATAACCTGGGCAGTGGCAGTGGCGTTGGCATTATTCGTTGCAATGGTATTATTGACGACGTTACCTACTATGAAGCTGCTGATGATGAGCAGGAGGATGGCGCTCACTATGAAGAAGATGAGCCACTTTGACGCTTTGTTTCTCTGCGCAGTCACGGGCGGCGCAGGTGGGATACCGGCACCAGATTGATAGCCATAGCTGGTGGAAGGTCCCGTGGCATATGGGTTCAGAATCTGATTTGAAGCTGGATCTAGTTGCCCGTAAGGGGGAGAGCTAGGAGGAGCAGGATTGCTATCATAAAGATGAGAGTTGGGATAAGAGCCGGGAGGAGTAGGCAAAGGATAAGGAGTATTCTGGTTTATATGGGAGCTATAGCCCGTATTGCTCTTTTGACCCTGTGGATCAATAGGAGGAGGAGGATTCATTTTCTGTTTTCCCCTTGGCTATGGATGAATCAATAGAACAATTATTAAACCTATTGTAACACATATATCAATGAACAATGCTGCACTATGGCCACTTTTTCATACATGGTAAGTATTTGGCTGAATCTGAATATATGTTACAATGCACTTATATCTTCATTGTAACCCTACTATAGGTTATTAGCAGGAAAGATATCATGGAGAATAGAGGACGATTCTTATGGCATGGTACAAAATTGTTTCCCAATTTACTGGGAAGGTGCTCTCGGTCCCGAATTTCTCGGTGCAAGACGGGACCCAGATTGAGCAACGCACAGACAATGGAGGAACCAACCAGCATTGGCAATTCGTCTCTGTAGGCGATGGCCTCTTCAAGATCGTATCTGCTGCTAGTGGAAAGGTCCTTGATGTACCAAACGGCGACCCCAATGATGGGGTAATCATTCAGCAATGCACCGACAATGGAGGAGCCAATCAGCACTGGAAGTTCATCTGGGTCAACAGTAATAGTATCACCTTCAAAATTGTCTCTCAGGCAACAGGCAAGGTCCTTGATGTACCAGATTTTGCTATCGAGAACGGCGTCAAAATTCAACAATCCAGCGATACTGGAGGCAGCAACCAGTACTGGCAACTCATCCCAGTTAGCTGATTTCTCCCACTCTTGAATATAGAGAAAAGTCCCATCTGATCAGAGACGTTCCCCCTGACCAGATGAGACTCTCGTGCTCTCGCTATCTGCCGAAACAACCACTCTACATGCCATGACACATGTCCACGCCAGAGCGATGTCAAAAGATGCTTCTATGCGAGGTGAAGCTTGAAGATTTGCCGAACCAGCAAAACTTGTTATGCCTGGGCGCTGACCCGGTAGCTCTCTGCCACAGGAGCAGAGGCCACTATTTGCCCAAGCTTGCCCAGTTGCGTGCGGAGGAAGCCATTGGCCTCTGACGCCAAACGATCGGCTTCCGTTGCCCACATCGTGATCGATATAACCTTGCTTTGCTGTGGTTCCGTCAGTAGCCATGCGCTTTGAAAACCCGCTTGCTGCTTGAGAGCAGGCACAATGGAGCCGTTAAAGAGACTCACGGCCTCTTCTATCTTGCCTGACTGAAGTTGGAGCGTCGTTACTCGTGCATTCATAGTGTTCGTCTACCTTTCATTCCTTTGACATAGGCTGTCTATCTTCTACCAACATCGGTTATGTGTTAAGTCACCTAATCGGCATGTAAAGCGCATATTGCTACCTTTGCTAAATATAGCGGGATAGCATGGAAAAGTCTAATTTCTCGCCAACTGCAGTAGGCGTATTTAGATCGCCCTATTTCTTTCGTATTGGTCCACCTAATAGGGAAAATGCTCCTTTAATAGCAATGTATGTTGAAAAGAAACTAGTGCCTCAACATCTGGTTATTTTTAGAGACCCTAATGAGACCTTCAGCCTCAGTCTTTCCGATGCCCTTATTCGGCAATTCTCAGAGGATCGATACCAAACGCCTATCATCGAGAATTTTAAAACAGCCGATAAAGATAAGGACGGATTTACTCAGCATATACAAGATGTTTTGACGAAGTACCATCCTGATTTTCTTTTTATTCCAACAAATGCTCCTACTGATGTTACAACGCTTTTAAATGCCATTCCACCTACTCAAGAGTATGCAAAGCTCAAAGTGTTTGTGGGTAGTGCCGGATACGAACTCGTGCAAACTGGAGCAGCATTTACTGGCTATACGCGTATGCTTATCTCTAGCTCAGCTTTTCCAGATGAATGGTCCCTCTTGGCTCTAGGAAAGCCCCTGCCGTCTTTTTTTAAGGAGTATCCGGCAATATATGATCCTTATAACCTTCATCCTCAGTCTTACACGTATAGTCGTGTCAATAGTCAAGCCATGTTAGCCTATGATGCTGTGTATGCGTTCCTGGTAGCAAGTGGGATGACGATCCAACAAGGAGGAACACCAATCCCAAAGCCAAATCCAACGGCTGAAGATATTAAAAATGCCCTTACACAAATCAAAGATTCCCGGTCTTTCCAGGGCATCACTGGAGTAATCTCGTTCGGTTCTGATGGCAATCCAATCAACAAAATACATTTCCTTCTACATGTCGTAGATGGTGGATATGTTCATGTAGCGGCTTACCAGGGATGTTTTTTGGTTAACTCAACATGTGACAATAATATCAATATTGTGGAGTAGCTCAAACAGGAATAGTCTAGATCTTCCCTTCCTCCTGGTCATCGCTCCCACCAGGAGGGAGGACTCATATCAGAACGGCGTGGAAAGTAGGGGTAAGTTATGTCCATTGGTGGTGGTTGTCGCGGCTTAAGAAGCCACGTTATCACCAGACCAGCGAGAAACCCCCCGACATGAGCAAAGTAGGCAACACCGCCCATACCCTGGTGAGTAGCGTAGAGCGACGCCAGACCGCTGAAGAATTGGAGCACGAACCACAGCCCGATCAGGATGAAGGCAGGAACTGTCGTGATAGTAAAGAAGACTACAAGGATGATGACGGTACGCACACCAGCCCATGGGAAAAGTACCAGATATCCAGCCAGTACTCCCGCGATGGCACCGCTCGCGCCCAGATTGGGTATGGGAGAGGTCGGATTGATGAATATCTGTGTTAGACTTGCTACCAGGCCGCAGAAGAGGTAGAAGACCAGGTACGTCATGTGCCCTAGCCGATCCTCTACATTATCGCCAAAGACGTAGAGGTAAAGCATATTCCCCCCAAGATGGAGCCAGCCTCCATGCATGAACATAGAGGTGATCAGGGTCAGGTAAACCGGATGCGGTGTCTCAAACAAGATTTTGTGTTGCAGCAAGTCCGTTTGAGGAATGCCCCTTACCAGAGCGGCAGGCACTATGGAATACGCGAAGATGAAATCTTCAACGGCGGGACCAAGTGAGACTTGATAAAGAAAGACGGCGACATTGATCGCAATAATTGCCCATGTCACCCAAGGCAGACTTCTGCGAGGTCCTGGATAGTCCTTGAGAGGAATCACGATCTCCTCCTCTTACGATGTCGTTACAACTGTCTCATCGAGGAGCAATGCACTCTTTGCGAAAAGCGTTGTTTATGATCTGGTTTCCTGTATACACCCTGTCTGTACATTTCTTATAGCCATCAAGGATACATGGCCCCTCTTTCTTGAGTACGTTCGCGTGCCTGTACATCGATGCAAAGACTGCTGCTCATCGTTCAGAGAAGACCCCCTCTATGTCAGAGATGACGACAAAAGAAAGTCTGAGCGCTTTTCCTTTTGAGGAACACGAGGAGTGCAAAGCTCAGAGCTAAGTGCTACTCCTGCAACCACTGCGCAACATCCGGTGCAAAATACGTGATAATCATATCCGCACCGGCACGCCGAATACCCGTTAATACCTCCATCACAACACGGCGCTCGTCAATCCAGCCATTTTGTGCGGCAGCCTTGATCATCGCAAACTCGCCACTCACATTGTATGCAGCAAGCGGCAGATCACAGTGGTCACGCACACGGCGAATGACATCCAGGTAGGCCAGCGCAGGCTTGACCATCACAATATCCGCCCCTTCAGCAATATCTAGCTCTACCTCCCTTAACGCCTCCCGCAGATTGGCCGGGTCCATCTGATAGGCACGACGGTCGCCAAATTGCGGGACAGAGCCAGCTGCATCACGGAATGGACCATAGAAGGCAGAGGCAAATTTAGCCGAATATGCCATGATGGGTGTTTGCTCAAAGCCATGTTCATCTAATGCATGCCGGAGCGCACCTACACGACCATCCATCATATCCGAGGGGGCCACAATATCGGCACCTGCCTCAGCATGAGAAAGTGCCATACGGGCATACAATGCAAGCGATTCGTCATTGTGGACGGTGTCATTATGGATGACGCCACAATGGCCGTGGCTGGTATATTCACATAGGCAGACATCGGTAATGATGAGGGTGTCGGGCGTCTCCGCTTTCAAACGGCGTATCGCCTGTTGAATAATCCCTCGTTCGGCGTATGCTTGCGAACCAAGCTCGTCCTTCTCATTGGGAATACCAAAGAGCAGTACCGCTGGAATGCCGAGGCGGGCAATGCGCTCAGCTTCATGACCTAGCTGCTCCAAGGGCCATTGCACGATGCCGGGCATGGAAGGAATTTCGTGTGGTTGGTTGATGTGCTCGGCAACGAAGAGCGGATAGATGAGTTGATCGACGCTTAGATGGGTCTCGCGCACGAGGCCGCGCAAGCGTTCGTTTTGTCGCGTACGGCGTAGACGTACTGTTGGGAATGTGCTCATGAGTTTTCTCCTCGTTATGCCGTCTTGCGTAGGGCTAGCTCTGCGCTACGGATGGTCTCCTCAAGCATGGCATCGCTGAGGGCTAGCGAGATGAAACAGGCTTCAAACTGCGATGGGGGCAGATAGACGTTGCGTGCTAGCATTTCCCAGAAGAAGCGGGCGTAACGTGCTGTATCTGAACGTTTTGCGCTGGCATAGTCGGTGACTGGCTCGTCTGCGAAATAGAGACAGAACATCGCGCCAATACGTACTACCTGCGCTTTTGTGCCTGTATCATGTACAACACGTTGCAATCCCTCGGCAAGCAACTGGCTTTTATGCTCTAGTTGCTCGTACTGCCCCAGCTTGCGTAGCTCTTGCAGGGTTGCGATACCCGCAGCCATCGCCAGGGGATTGCCGGACAGTGTGCCTGCTTGATACATTGTCCCGATTGGTGCTACATGCTGCATGATTGCTCGCTGACCACCATATGCGCCAACGGGTAGACCACCGCCGATGATCTTGCCAAAGCAGGTGAGATCAGGCTTGATACCAACACGCTGCTGCATTCCGCCCAATGCAACGCGAAAACCAGTCATCACTTCGTCAAAGATGAGTAGCGCGCCATATTGTAGTGTTAATGCACGTAGCCTTTCGAGAAAGCCGTCAGCGGGCAAGACCAAGCCCATGTTTGCAGCGACTGGCTCGACAATAATGGCGGCAATGTCGTTAGGGTAAGTACGGAAGAGTGTCTCAACGGCTGCACTGTCGTTGTAAGCGGCAGTAAGGGTGTGTGCAGTTGTTTCGGCAGGAACACCTGGACTATCGGGTAAGCCCATCGTGGCTACACCGGAGCCAGCTTGCACGAGCAGCATATCGGCATGACCATGGTAGCAGCCGCTGAATTTGATGATCTTGTTACGTCCGGTATAAGCACGTGCTAGGCGTAAAGCGCTCATGGTTGCTTCGGTGCCTGAGTTGACAAAGCGCAACATTTCGACCGAAGGAACGCACTCAATGACTAATTTCGCTAATGCGCTCTCAGCCTGGGTTGGCGCTCCAAAGCTAAAGCCTCGCTTGCTGGCCTCGATCACTGCCTCCACGACTGAGGGATAGGCATGACCCAGTATCATTGGTCCCCACGACTGGACATAATCGAGATAGCGATTCCCATCTACATCGTACAGGTAAGGACCCTGTGCATGATCAATGAAGACTGGTTCGCCGCCTACGCCACGAAAGGCGCGGACAGGACTGTTCACGCCTCCCGGCAGAAGGGTTTGCGCCTCTTGGAAAAGTACGTGCGAATGGGACAGTTGCAAAGAACTGTCCCCCTGAATCTGGTTTTGCATCTCTTATAGCCTTCTACGCGCCAATCGCCTCTAAGATTTCCTCTATCGGCTGTGCGGCACAGCAAAACATGGGTGTGTCACGCAGGGTATACTGACTGGCCTCTGCTTCGCGTAACTCTTGCACTAGATCGAGGAAATCGGCTACACTGTCGGACTCGAATGCTACCACAAACTCCTGATCATCCAGACCGAATGAATAGGTGGTATTGAGTGTCACGTTCGGATACTTTAAGCCCACACGGATATGCTCGTTCATCATGCGCTTACGCTCTTCTAGCGGTAATGCATACCAGGGGCGTGTTTTGATGAAAGGATAGACGAATAGGTACTTTTTATCATCTGGGGTAATGACCAAGCGCGGATCGTGAGTACCACGGGCGTTCTTCCCAACGTATACCGAGCGCTTTGTCATAGAGAGGAAAGAACGGACCTCGCTTAAATATGGTCCGATTGTGCTGCGGCGGATCTGGCTATTCAATGTACGCAGGTTCTCAATATCGTAGGTTGCCTGCCATAACATAAAGTCACAATCGGAACGCAGACCATACAGACCAAAACTACGGATCAATTCCTCCTGACCATATTCTTGCACAATCTCTATAAGCTGCTGCTTGCCATACTGACAGAGGTCAGCAGGTAGGTGATGCCACTGCTGATCCAGTTTATAGAATGTAAACCGGACCAACTGGCGTGGTTGCTTCGGTTTGGGTTGCCCTGGGGCACTTTCCGTCGCCGTTTGGTGGGTATTAACAGAATTGACGAGAGTTTGCTCTGTCATATTTTTATGCCTCTTTCGACCTGAACAATGGCCTGCACTAGTCCGTCAATGGTAAACTCCTGTGCCTCAATATCGACGTGGAGGCCTAGTTCGCGTGCCGTTTGGGAAGTAATGGGGCCAATACTGGCGATAGTTGTGTGTGCTAATATGGTAGCCAGCTCGTCTGCTAGTGCCGGACTATCCTGTGTACAATGGTTGAGCCATACCAAGAAGTTGCGTACAGTAGAAGAACTGGTAAAAGTCAAAATTTCTAGCTGGTGCTGTCGTAGCAATTGTAATACTGCTCGTCCGTGTTCGTCATCAGCTGCTACCGGTAGTGTATGATATGCTGCCACATCGTCCACGATCGCACCGGCCTCTTGTAGCTCAGTCACCAGCACCTTACGCGCCTCAGCTGCACGTGCTAGCAGAATACGCTGTCCTGCGATAAGCGTACCTCGCTTATACACATCCTTGATCAGTGCAGTCGCTACCTCTTCCGCGATGTACTCGTCCGGCACAAGATTGGTTTTTACTCCGTACTGTGCCAATGTCGCGGCGGTGGCTGGACCAATCGTGGCCACGCGTACATTGCTCAATGCCTGCGGCTCATAGCCAAGCGTTTGCAGGCGCTCTAGACAGAGCTTCACGCCGTTAGCGCTGGTAAAGATTAGCCAGTCATAGGAGCGATTCCCCTCGCCATACAAGCACCGTAGCGCAGAGTCTAAAGCGCTCCAATCGTGCGGCGGCACAATACGAATGGTGGGAAATTCGACCGGAAGTGCACCTAGTGAGCGCAGTTTCTCGCTCAACACACTTGCCTGATCGCGTGTACGTGTCACCAGAACACGCTTATGCTGAAGTGGTAATGTGCCTTCCTTTTGTTCAGGCATATTGATGCTCCCTGTTGTTGAGCGCTCGGATAATCTGATCAGCGCCTTGTGTCAATGCCTGCTCTGCCAGATTCACTCCGAGCTGCTCAGCATACTCAACGCCGTGCTCAGGTGTCCAGGGTATACGCTGGTGCACCTCTACACGTTGTTGCCCATCCAGACTAATGACTAGGCCATGCACAGCCAGCGTGCCATCAACAACGCTGCCGTGCGCGGCTACCGGCAGATAACAGCCAGCACCCAGACGCCGCATAAACATACGCTCGGCGCTTGTAGCCGCTTGTACTGCGCTATCGTGCAACGGTGCTAGCAGGGCGCGCATGGCTGGCTCATCGCGTATCTCTAAGGCCAAAGCGCCCTGCCCTGGAGCGGGCAACAGCTCTGACACGGGAAAATAGGTCATGCGTCCAGACAGACTGGTGTGCAAGTTAAGACGGTGCAAGCCAGCAGAAGCCAGGACAATACCATCATAATCACCGGCGGCAAGTTTGCGTAAGCGCGTATCGACATTGCCACGGACTGATAAAATCTGTGCATCAGGACAGATAGTGCGCAGTTGTGCCGTGCGACGTAAGCTACAAGTGCCAATGCGCAGAGCTGTGTGTGTCACCGTATTCGTGTGTAGGCGCACATCTACCAGACGAACGGGCAAGCTACTAACAAAAACATCACGTACATCCTCGCGTGGGCCTGGCACAACAATACGCAAACCGTCCGGTTGAGCGGTAGGCAAATCTTTCAGGCTATGCACGGCCAAGTCGATACGATCTTCCTGCAAGGCGCGTTCAATCTCAGTGACAAAAACACCATCGCCCCCAATTTGTGAGAGTGGCACATTCGTAACGCGATCGCCAGTGGTACGGATTTGTAAAATCTCGATCTCAAGATCAGGCCATTGCCGATGTAGCTGCTCTGCCACCCAATTCGTTTGTATCATGGCGAGCTTGCTCGCTCGTGTCCCTATCGTAATTCGCTTCATGATCCTCTTCCAAAGCAAATAAGTAACGCATAGCCTCTGCATAGATATGCCCTTGACCAACAGCCGCAGCATCTTTTAGTCGCAACATAGGAGTATGCAAGACTTTATTCATCAAACGTGTTGTTAATTCCTGGACCGCAGCCAATTCTCGTTCGGAGAGCGAAGGTGAGAGTTGTCGCATCGTACGGGCAAGTTCCTGGCGGCGTAAGGCATCGATATGCTGGCGTAAATCGCTAATGGTATCGACAACGCCCAGCGATGCCAGCCAGCGCTGGAATGCCTGTACTTCTATGGCAATGATGGCCTGTACACGCTCAGCTTCCTGTAAGCGCAGATGAATCCCCTTCTCGACCTCCGCTTGTAAGTCGTCCAGATTATAGAGATACACCGCAGGTAACGTACTAACAAAGGGATCTATATCACGTGGTAGGGCTATATCAATCAATAGTAAAGAACGAGCACAACGTCGCTGCATGACTTGCTGCATAAGTTCGCTAGTAATAATAACTCGTGGCGCTGTTGTTGAGCTAATCACCACATCGGCCTCAACCAATGCATCAGCGAGTTCGCTGAAGGGCCGGTGATGGGCATCGAGGGTTTGTGCAAGATCGGCTGCGTGGGCCTGGGTGCGATTGATGATCACTAAGCGTTGAGCACCATTGTCGCGTAGATTGCGCGCGGCTAGCTCGCTCATCTGACCTGATCCGACCAGTAAGACCTGCGCATCTGCAAGTTGTGGGAAAAGATGCCTTGCTAGCTGCACAGCGACATGGCTAATAGAGGTTGCATTGCGACTGATACCGGTCTCGCTACGAGCACGCTTGCCAACATTTACCGCAGCACGGAACAGAGCTGATGTCACAGGACCAGCATAACCACTACCTTGAGCAATCTCCAGAGCATTGACCACCTGCCCCTGAATCTGCGGCTCCCCTGGCACTAGTGAGTAGAGTCCGCAGGCCACACCAAAAAGATGCGCAATAGCCTGCTCGTCAGCCAATGTGTAGCAATGCTTGACAAGCTCATCATACGCAACCTGGCGCGTTTCACTCAGCACACGCAGCAACGCAGCATATCCCTGCTCGACCTCCGTACACACAGCATAAAGCTCTATCCGGTTGCATGTAGAAAGCAACACGCATTCTTGAGTTAACTGGCGTGCTACCCGCATGACCAGGGGAAGTTGACGAGAAGAGCAAGCGAGACGTTCGCGTAATGCAATTGACGCTGTGTTGTGATCAACGCCAACAACAACGATATGCATACAAACCTCTTAAATCTTAAAATTGTAAACGGTTCTATAGAGATTTTAGCGTTTTTTGGAATTTCGTCAAGACCCAAGCCGAAACGCACGCTTGCCATAGGACAAAATACGCACCTTTCCACTTCTACCGATACATTTAGCTACGTGATTTCGTTAAATGTTAGTGAGCACCGGCAGCGCGCACGAGCCATCCTCGAAAAATTCAGCACATCTGCGTTGCTCTTAATATAGTTAAGAAATACCATTTTATTCCAGGCATATCCCTAATGCAGAAACACGAGGGGTGGTAGGGATTGGGGGTCTAGGGGGCGAAGCCACCCTGGCGGGGTTTGGGGTGTCCCCAAATTCTCCCATTCCCCAAAAGGTTTTGGGATTATGCACTAAGGAATTTTATGCAGGTTAATCAGGCTAGCCAGCTCGCAAGAAAAGAAAATCGAGAGAAAAGGTAACATTCATGTTTGGTTGTCCCAGGTGCAAGGCCACGTTGCCAGCAGATGCCGTCTTTTGTAATCGTTGTGGCAATAATCAGCTCATCCCTCTGGCGCAAGGTTCACCGCTGCCCCAGGGAGTGCCTCCCATGCCGCCGATGCGGGGGAATCTTCCACCTGCGCCACCTAATGCGCCGATGCCTAATAATGTGCCCCCGGCATTGCCCAATGCACCAAGACCGGGACCTATGCCCCCAGGAATGGGGCCACAATCATATCCTCAAGGCCCTGGTGTCATGCCCCCAGGCGCTGTACAACCAGGAAATATGCCCCAGCAAGTGGTGCGTTCTCCTACGCCGCCGCAAAATATGCCCATGCATCCAATGCCTGGTCCTGGGGGGCCGTTTCCCCCAGGCGGACCGGGCGTTGCCAACAAACCATATGCAGGGGGTCCTCCTGGTACTCCTGCTGCGCCAGCGTGGGCACCCGTATGGAACCAGCAGGCGTTTAACGCATATACAGGTAGTGCGGTCCCTAACCACGATCGCTTCAATAGTACCCTGAGAGATGCTGCACGTTGGCGGCAAAGTTGGCGTGATCGTCAGCGCTCAGAAGCTGGTCCAGCTGTTGGTGTCGCGCGTGGCCAATCAGCAGTCGCAGAGCCACTCATGGCGCTACAGAATAGCATTGCTCGTATGCGCGCAATCGTCATCCCTAAGAACCAGAGTGGTCAGAATGCAGCAAGTAGCCAGGGCGTCGTCTATAAGGTTGGCTCTATTCTGCTAGCCTGTCTCATCGCAGCCATCGGTATCTGGCAGTTTAGCGCTCTGTTTCCGGCCTCAGCCACCTCAGGGGCGATCGTCGCGCCCGTATTGAAGTTACAGGGCCAAGCAACGGGTACGTACACCAAAGGACAACAAATTGCTCTTGTTGGGAGCCAGTTTAGCAAGTATGCCACGGTCACGTTTAGCCTGAATGGAGCTAGCACGCTCGACAATGTTGGCACCACAACAGCGGATGACCAGGGATCTTTTACCACTTCCATTGCTGTGGGATCGTGGTTGGCGGGTAACTATATTCTGCTCGCGCAGGACAATGTTGCAAAGCAGGACACATCGATCAATATCCAAGTTGTTGCAAACTTGAATGCAGCGTATAGCAATAATACAGCACTTCCATTGACAAATGCGGCTGGCGATCCCGTACAAGCGCTGACATTTGTCGAGAAGGCTGGCTTGCCAGAGCAAAAGCCGCAGTCCATTACACTGACCAATAGTGGGACTGCGAATGTAAATTGGAGTGTTGCTGCCGTCGCCAATAATAGTCTCAACTGGCTTGTTTTCAGCCCCAAACAGTCCGCTACATCTGGTACATTAGCCCCCAAAAAAGAGACCACGATCAGCGTGTACGTCAATCCCATGGGACTACCAAGCCGTACTCAACCATACATAGGGCAGATCATCATCACCGTGCAGCAGGGTCAGCCTGCGCAGATCATTGTTCCTGTTACCATGGTGATACAGACCGCCGCCAGCGAAGTAATAATAAGTCCCAATCCCATCATGGTGACGCAGAAGGGCACTGCTTGCCAGAATGCTTCATTGACGATCATCAATCTCGGTAGCACCAACCTTGAGGTTGCTATCACCCCGAAGGATACTCATATGCAATTCGATAGCCAGACGGCAATGCTCGCACCTGCTGGCCAGTCGGGTGATACTAAGGTACTCAACCTCACCTGCTCTGGCGTACAGGCTAATCAGACATACAATGTGGCAGTATCATATGGGAAGATGGTGGTGACGGTGCAAGTGAGGGTGTTGCCGGAGAATTGATTTATATGTTGAATAGGGAGGGAAGATAGTACTATCTTTCCTCGCTTTTGTGGGGTTATTAACCCCTTCCACAAGAATGTTCACAGGGGTCATTGCGGGTTTGTATCTCCATCATCTTCTCCAAAAGCTGAGAGCTGTTCTGCTTGAGGTGGCCTAGTATGCGGCATAACTGCTTCAGAGATGGGAAGTCCAGCTTCCAAGAGAGGTTGTATCTCAGCAACATCTTTTCCCACATCAACTTTTGTCCCTTCACTGGTGGGACGCAGTAGTAGCACCTCATCGGCAGCAATACCAGGGTCGCCGAGAAGATCGCTACTATGAGTGCTTACTAGAATTTGACGAGCTTGTGTTTTTTCACTCTTTTGAAGAGAGGCCATCATTGCTGGTATGTGTCTTGTTACTTCGGCATGCAGAGAAAGCTCAGGCTCTTCTAGTATCAGAGGGCCATTCCCATCAAGGAGAGCCCAAAGCAACCCTATAAGCCGCAGGGTCCCATCAGAGAAATCTACTTCTGTCTGCCAGACTCCTTTTTTTCGCCAAGAGTTATAGTGTGCTCTTAGGTGAGGGACACCATAATTGTCTCTATTGAGACGAAGTACTTCGAGTTGAGGCACAGCCATGCGTAGTGCGGCCTCTATTTGACGCAAACGTGCTACCAGAGTTCTCTTTGGAGTATCTGCTATTTGTTCGAGAAAATCACCTCCATAAGGGTCTAGTTTTCGTCCCACCGACCTTTCTGGATCACGGATGAGCTGGGGAATAATATGATAGTATCGGATTGTCTTAAAAAGATCTGCTATTTCTCTAAATTCATGATTTGAATTAATTTGTTCTAAGTGAGTTTGATGTAGCAGTTCTTTGTCCTTGATGTCGCGTCTGTCGGGGCGATTAAGGATAAGTTCACCAGATTTCCAAACTTTCTCCTCTGTAAGGTGTATTCTGCTATGGTAATGCTGTCCTATTCCAATACGGTACCGCCAATTGCTATCATCTTCACTGTTGATAGATACGTCAACAACTATATAGGGGGAGCGAGCAGTTAAGCTCCGTAAGCGTGCAACTCCACCACGATCTGCTACAGCTTTTTCAAGCCCGCCTCCAACTCGCACAAGATCATGTAAGAAGCGGCATGCATCCAGTAAATTAGATTTCCCTGAAGCATTTGGGCCGACAAGAAACATACGCTGCTGGAGCATCACATCCACATGCGTAAAGTTTCGCCAGTTCTCCAGATGAATCTTTGTAAATCTCATATTATTATAGCCCTTAGTGCACAATTAGTGTGTTTGGTACTATTACTGTAAAGCATCCTCAATCTACTCATAACTGGCGGGCTTTTCAGCTTGGTGCCACGCCGCCTGAATACATTGCTTCATAAGCACAACATTCGTAAGTGGCCCAACACCACCAGGGACCGGCGTAATCGCACCTGCAATTTCACTCACCGCAGCGAAATCAACATCACCTACAATACCACCTTCAGATCGTGCATTAATACCCACATCAATCACAGTTGCAGCGGGGCGCACCATATCGGCACTGATCATCTGTGCATGACCAACTGCCGCAACGAGTATATCGGCTTGTCGCGTAAAATAGGAGAGGTTTTCAGTACGCGAATGACATAGCGTAACGGTAGCGTTTTGTTGCAGCAATAACATTGCTAACGGCTTGCCTACCACGTTACTACGACCAACCACGACAGCGTGCTTGCCCGCAAGTGGCGTGTGAGAGCGTGCAAGGATCTCCATTACAGCGGCGGCAGTAGAAGGCAAAAAGCCGGGTAAGCCCTGCAAGAGGGTGCCAGCACTCTGTAGACTGATGCCATCGATATCTTTCTCTGCTGAGACAGTATCAATCACTACTTGTGGGGGAATATGGGCGGGCAATGGCATCTGCACGATGACGCCATGCGTAAAGGGATCATGGTTGAGCCGTGCCAGCGTGGCCTGCAATTCGGCAGCAGAGGTGGTAGCTGGCAATAACTCTAATGTGGCTTGTATTCCTACAGTGCTCGCGCTGCGCAAAATAGCTTTACTATAGACACCAGAAGCGGCATCACCATCAACGCGCACAATTACCATGCCAGGAACGTGGCCCATCTTCTGCACGTAGCGTTGCACCTCAGTGTGCAGTTCCGCACGTAGTTCCGTTGCCAGAGCACGTCCGTCTAAAATAGTTGCAGTCATTTATGCCCTTTCCTCCACAATCTCGACTACCCGCTGGCTCACAGTGGCGATACGCTCCAAAGCAGCGCTGAGACGCTCATGCAATTGCTTGACCAGCTCGGCATTCTTCATAGCGCGCAAATTTGTGCGCACCATCCACGATGCTCCAGAGCCAGCGCTCGACGCTAACATTGCGCTAGTAGCAATATCGCTGAGCACATTTTTATTGCCGATCTCTGCGATCCGTTGGCAACATTGCACCAGTTCAGCCGCGCATTCTGCAACCTCTAGTGGGACCAATGCGGCCTCGGCAAGCTGCTCCTGCATCGCTTTGCTGCGTGCAGCTTGCTCTTCCGTCGTCGTGCGCGGCATCTTGAAGCAAGCGGAGAGCCGACTATATGCCGCTATATCCTCCTGCATCAACTGTTGGAAGCGTGCACGGAGACTTTCACCTTGCTGCACCAGCGCTACTATTTCATCCTGCACATCAGCGTATGCGGCTTTGCCCTGTGTCAAGCGTGCTACCATACAAGCTAAAGCAGCTCCCATCGCACCACTTAAGGCAGCGGCAGAGCCACCACCCGGTGTCGGTTGAGAAGATGCTAGATCAGCGAGATAATTTTGCAATGGCTTATCTAAATACATATTGTCTTCTTTAACTTCCGTTCTAGGGGAATATTATCTATCCGTGAAGGGTGATTGCATAGCATTCTAACACTGCTCAAGGTAGGGCGTCGAGAGTGCTCACTTCAAGAACTTGCATTGTTATGCTCACAGGTTTAGGGGGTTCCGTTTATATGCTCTTGTATGAGCTGCGTTACTTATCTGAAAGGTAGCAAAATTCCCAGCCTATGATCGTTTATAGTGATGAGTCAGTCCATCGAGGTTTGGTACTTCTCTGCTACCTATGCTCATCTATTGCAATACTTCATGCATCAATACGTATTAAATATAGGCAGAGTGAGTGCTGTCAAATATCTCTCATAGCTTAGAGGAAAGAAATGAATAGTAGTGTTTGCCATATATATACGGTTATAAGTATACCGTTAATGTTCTATGGGCAGAAAGGTATTAGAGGTATCTAACTTGGGCAAAAAGAAACTCATTAGTACATTATGCTCGTTATTGCTGGTTGTGACTGGTATCTTTGCGACGACAGCGTTTGCAGCCTGCTCGACTACAGCTCAGCAAAATGTACAAGTAACACCAACGCCCGCCCAACGCGGACGAACAGAAGCGCCAGAGACAGACCACGGTGCGCAGGTAAACAAGCAAGCACAGACACACCTACAGAAAAATCCCTGGGGTGTTGCCGTTGACAATGCCCATGGCTTTATCTGGGTGGCGGAACCTGGTTGTGACTTCCCCGAAGTAAATGTGAAGTGTCCAACAGCATTTCCCGGCATGATTGCGAAATTTTCGCTAGCCGATGGGACCTTGCTTGGCGAGTACGCTCAGCCTACTGGCTATTCTAGTCCTGCCTTCGTTGCAGTTGATAACACAGGAAACATCTGGTTTAGCGAGCCTACGACGGATGCGATTGGCAAATTCGACCCGGTAACACTCACCTGGAGCCAATGGAAACTTGGGGCGAATACTTCTCCCTTTGATCTGGTATTCGACAAAAATGGTAATCTCTGGTTTACGCTTTACCTGAGCAATCAGATCGGCTTCATGGACCCCAAAACATTGCATATAGCATTGAATGGCGTGCCAACTCCCATCAGTTTCCCTTATGGTATCACCATCGATCCTAAAGGCACGCTCTGGTTTACTGAAAATGCTCAGGGAGCCAGTAACGTGGCCTCTTTCACGCCGACAACTGGTGGGCCAATCTCGATTTATGAACACCATGTCCTTAGCGCTGCTGGTGGAACGGTACGTCCACATAAGATCGTCGCGGATAAATCAGGGATTATCTGGTACACCGAGGGCTTTTCGGCTTCTATTGGTGAATACAACCCTACTACGAATAGCAGCACCGATTACAACGTAAAAACACCATGTCCTTCAGGACAGCGCTTTGGTTGCTCGCATACTTCAGGCATTGCCATCGATGCAAAAGGAAATATCTGGTTTACAGATGCTCTGGGCGCGCGTATTGGCTACTTTGTGCCTGGCTCTGGCAGGATTGTGACGGGAACACTGCCTGATCTTGGTTTGCGTCCCCATGACGGCATTGCCATTGACGTTTATGGAACAGTCTGGTTCGCTGAACAGAATGGCTTCCAACTCGATATGTGGCCTAGCGGTAAGACATACTAACAGTCCAGTCGATCTCTACTTTTTGGGAGGAACGATGCTCATCGATTTACGCAGTGATACAGTAACGCTTCCCACGCCAGCAATGAGGGAGGCAATGTACCATGCCGAGTTAGGAGACGACGTTTTCGGCGAAGATCCGACCGTGAATCGCCTGCAAGCATTAGCAGCAGAGAAGCGAGGCAAGGAAGCTGCCCTCTTTGTTCCTACTGGTACCATGGGCAATGCCATTGCACAGCTTACACATGCGGGGCGTGGGCAAGCGATCATTGTAGGTGACGAGTCTCATATCTATCATTATGAGGCTGGCGGAGCATCAACACTGGGTGGTTGCCCGATGAGGATCGTTCCTACCCTTGCCAATGGCATGCTTGACCTTGACAATGTTGCGTCACATATCACGAATGAGAGTAATCCCCATATTGCAGCAAGCGCGCTGATCTGTATAGAAAACACGCATAATCGTTTTGGAGGAACTGTACTGAGCGTAGATCAGGTTGAGGCTGTCGCCCAACTGGCCCATGCACACGGCGTTGCTGTGCATATGGATGGTGCACGGATCTTTCATGCGGCCATTGCGTTAGGCGTACCAGTCAGTGAACTGGCACGGCCTGTAGACTCGCTGATGTTCTGCCTGTCAAAGGGTCTTAGTGCTCCCGTAGGCTCACTCCTAGTTGGCACGAAGGAATTTATTCGTCGTGCTCATCGTATACGCAAGCTGCTCGGTGGTGGCATGCGGCAGGCGGGAGTGTTGGCAGCGGCAGGTATTGTCGCGCTAGAACAGATGGTGGACCGCCTTGTCGAAGATCATGCCAACTGCCAACAATTAGCCCAAGGACTAGCCGACTACCCGCAGATCGTCATCCATGCAGAGCGTGTCGTCACTAATATACTCGTTTTTTCGCTACAAAACGCGCAACAGCAGCCCTGCTCCATAGCAGAGACGAGCCATTTTCTCGATAGAGCACGCAATCATGGTGTGCTCATGCTTCATATGGGAGGAGGAAGCATTCGTGCCGTTACCCATTATGGTATAGAAAAAGAACATATAGCCGTTGCATTAGCGTGTGTGCGTCATGCATTGATTGATATAGACATTTAGTTTCTGTAGAGATTTTAACTGTATCTATCTTGCTAAAGATGTACTATGGTTAATGAGAAGCAACAGAAGTAACGAAGAAAACCATAGCAATTAGCCAGCTGATCGTCAAAGCAATCAGAATGCGCACCATCCAACGTGAAGGTAATAAGCGACGATGCCAGAATGTACGTAGAAAGGATGTAGATGATTTATCAGCAGAAATGTGATTGTTGAGCATATTTTTTCTCCAAAAGATAATAATACTTTTTATACACGACTTCCAGGGCTATATTCCCTGGAAGTGTGTATGATATTTACCACTATCATCTACAACGAGAGATATTAGAGACACTAACAACTACATTGCTTTTGACCTCTTCTTCCTACAGTCATCGCATTCGCACATAGCTCGTAGCTTCTCGTAGGTGTAGATACCCGTTTTATGGCCATCTTCCCATATGGGTGTCAACCCATAGCGACCGACTGGCTGTATATTCACCAGTGTTGTCTCCTCAACACTCAAACTCTGCTTATTTTGTAACATACCTGGCATACCACCTTCGCCAGCACACCACGCACAGGGACAAGCCCAACGTAATGCCTCCCAACCATGGATGCTCTCGTGCTCATCGCTCCAGGAGAGCAGCAAAGTGTGTTGCTCCTCATCGAGCAAGAATGATGTAGGTGACGGATGGTTATATTGGGACATATGCCTATTGCTCCTCTAATGAATTTTCGGTATCTTTAATACCACGCAAGACAAAGTAACTAATAGCAATTAGTCCATTCTATTATAGTATCTTCTCTTAAATTGGTCTATAATAGAAAGCCAGTAGCTATACAAGTAAGCACGTCATTACACGCATATGGCATGAGGAATCATTGCAGAAGCGATGGTATGGCTCACTATAAAAGACTCTTTGTAAGAGTTCTTTTATAGTAAAGTTTCCTCATCAGGCAAGATTCAGTATTGTAGATATCGTATTCTGGTATATTAAACACTTTATAATAGTGGAGTGCTCACATCTATGGAAAATACATTGTTTTTAATCGCCATTACTAGCGCTGTTGTAGCTGTTGCCATCTCTGGTATAACTCTGTGGCTACAACAACATAGAACGGATCAACTACAATCACAACGAGAAGCGTGGGAAAGGGCACAAGAAGTGCGTCAGCAAGGCTGGCATACGCAGCAAGAACGCCATCATAGCGATCTTGAAAAGTATTTCGCTACAAAATTTCAGGATGCAGAAGCAGAATGGCAACGCTGGGAACAAAAGGCCGCCGCTCAGACGCTCGCTTTCCACCAACAGCTGACTGTTCTGGTAAACAAGATTCAGCTCGAACATGAACTGGCACGTATTCCTCGTATTGAAGATGTTCCCGTATCGCATAGTACGGGTGTATTAGCAGATCAGAGTCAATCACTGCATTTTCCATTACATTTAGCAGGTGCCGATCTCTCTGGACGTGATTTGTCCTCCCGTTTTCTTTCTCATGCCGATCTACGAGGCGTAAAGCTGGTAAATGCGCGCCTCTACATGGTAGATCTGTCCTGGGCTTGTCTGGCCGGAGCTGATCTATCGGGAGCCGATCTTTCTGCTGCTAACTTAACTCATACTGATCTGCGTGGTGCCAATTTAAGTGGCGCTAATCTGCTGGTTGCCGATATGCAGAATGCTCTCGTGATTGGTGCCAATCTGCTGAACACGCGCAGTCTCACTCTAGAGCAAGTTCACACGACCATCTATGATGGAACTACTAACTTCGATGAACACGTTGGACTGGCAACATCGTCTATGCTACAGCTAGAACACTCTCACTCTCGATCCTTGCAGACCTCTCTTACCGCAGCAGCTATGCCAGAAGACATGCTAGGTGAGCCAGCAGAATTTGTGCTGACATCTATGGTCCAAGAGGCCCAGGCAAGCCCTTTCATTCCAGCAAGCGAGCTACCCCGCACGGATGTTCCTGCGGTCGAGCCTCCACTAGCGGAAAGTATAGCTATTCTCCCATCGCCTTCTCTGGCAAACATGCTCGAAACGCCTTTGCCAGAGGAGGAGGTGACAATCACGGTGACACCTCTGCCAGATGTGTCAGAAACTGCTTTGTCAGAGGAGGAGGTGACAATCACGGTGACACCTCTGCCAGACGTGTCAGAAACGGCTTTGTCAGAGGAAGAAGTGACAAGCATTGCAACTCCTCTGACGAACATATCAGAAGCGGGGCTGTCGGAGGAGGAGGTGACAATCACGGTGACACCTCTGCCAGACGTGTCAGAAACGCCTTTGCCGGAGGAAGAAGTGACAAGCGTAGCAGTTCCTCTAGCGGATGTGTCAGAAACGCCTTTGCCAGAAGAAGAGGTGACAACTACAGCAGTTCCTCTAGCGGACGCGTCAGAAGCGGGGCTGTCGGAGGAAGAGGCGACAATCACGGTGACACCTCTGCCAGATGTGTCAGAAACGCCTTTGCCAGAAGAAGAGGTGACAACTACAGCAGTTCCTCTAGCGGACGTGTCAGAGACGGCTTTGCCGGAGGAAGAAGTGACAACCACAACGGCCAGCCAGGATGAGTTAGAGGCTGTTCCAGATGAGTCATCTGCAAAAACTGATGTCAATCCCTAATGCGAAACCACCTGACAGTTTTGGCGTTGGGCAACTAGCGTTACGCAACTCGGAAGGTGCGGCGAGCGGGATCAGCTTGTCTTTATTCCTGCTGTCCGCCTGGAGGGGACTGCACCGGACTGCTTCTCATGTGGTAAACTTGATAGATCGTTAGGCGACCGACTGAAGGAAAACGGTTTCATTATGGGCATGTCGGCCAGCATGATGGACATTAAAAAAGCAAGCCTTACAGGCGTCAAACAATTGGTAGCGTCTGTAAGGCGCGAGCAGATATACTATATATCGAATGAAGGAGGATGTGGTTCTCTCCCACACACGGGAGGGAACACTGCCACAATATACTTTATGGTACAGGAACAACAATTACCGCTAGCTGGCAAGATAGCACTCGTTACAGGAAGTGGCCAGGGGATTGGTCGTGCTACCGCCATTCACCTTGCGCGGGCGGGAGCAGATGTCATTGTTAACTACCGCAGCAACGCCAGTGCTGCTACAGAAACCAGGAGCAGTATTTTAGCACTAGGCAGACGTTGTATTACTGTGCAGGCGGATGTAAGTCAGGAGGAGGACGTTACCCGCCTCTTTGCCGAAGCGCACCAGGAACTTGGTCCCGTCACTGTCCTGGTGAATAATGCTGGTACTACCCGCGACAAACTCATTCTACAAATGTCCCTGGCCGATTTCGAGCACGTCATGGACAGTAACCTCCGTTCAGCATTCCTCTGTACGAAAGTAGCGCTACGCAGCATGATGAAGGCTCGTTGGGGTCGTATCGTCAATGTCGCCTCTGTAGCGGGACTGTTGGGTCCGGCTGGCCAAGCAAATTATGCCGCATCAAAGGCTGCTTTGATTGCCTTCACGCTCAGCACGGCGCGTGAGATGGCTAGCCGTAATATCACGGCAAACGCAGTCGCGCCAGGTTTCGTGCCGACTGAGCTGACCTCCACACTCAATGAACAGCAGCGCAAATTTTTGCTTGACACAACGGCACTTGGTCGTGCTGGCACGACAGACGAGGTTGCCGCCGCTATTTGTTTCCTTTGTTCGCCACCAGCTGGGTATATTACAGGACAAGTTTTGTGTGTTGATGGTGGTGCATCTATGCATATTTAATGTTATAGTGTGCTCCCGTGTTTGCGCATGGGGGCATTTTCTTTTTTTTTGCTGAAACAAGTGAACCTTAAATACTATCTAATTCATGTAGCTACTCATATCCGTCAAGGAGGTATTATTCATGGGTTTAATCGAAACTGACGAGACCAACAAATTTACGTTCGAGCCATTCGCAGCGCACCAATTCTATACCGATGTGAATCGCAATCTCGTGCAACAAGCTCTGGCTCAGTTGGTTGCACGTGCTGGCGCAACCACTTTCACTATTGTGGATATGGCTTGCGGTACCGGGGCAATTACGCGACTCATTGCCGAAGAGATGGTCCAGCGTGGCTATGGAGATCAGACGAGGTTAATTGGCGTTGATCCATCTGCCGAGGCGTTACGGCGTGCCCAAAAAGGTATGGAAGAGATGGGTCTCAATGTACAGGCTGAATTTATCCAGGGCGATGCAGAGGACTTAGTACACATTGTCAAGGATGCAGATGCTGCCTTCTTCTGTAATGCCATTCACCTAGTGGCGGATAAACTTGCTGCCATGAAACAGGTGGCGGCAATCCTGGTATCCGGGGGAATTTTTGCCTGTAACAGTGCTTTTTATGAGGGGACCTATGTTCCGGGTACTGAGCGTTTCTATCGTCTATGGACTCGTCGGGCAGTCGGCTTGCTCAAGAAAGAGCACCCTGAAGTACAGTTATCGCGTGAAGCAAAAGCAATGGCTATGCAATGGCTGACCCCCGCAGGATATATCAATCACTTCAAAGAAAGTGGCTTTGGTCAGGTCCATACGCATGTGACAAGTGTCAGTATGTCGCTGGATGCGTGGCGCGATCTTGGTCAATACTGGCTCTTTATTGAAGGTGCGCTCCCTGGTGTTCCTCTCGCCTATGGTGCTAAGGCTCTGGGGGTAGCTGTCTATCAAGCTGGGCAAGAGCTGAATTTAGAAGCTGTGTCACGCAATTGGCTACAGATTGTTGCAACAAAAAGTTAAACGAGCCGTTACTTCAGGGTTGTGCAATAATCACTTACTTACACAGGCACAGCCCTGGTTAACGCTGGTAAGAACATTGACGTTCGCACTGGAAACCGTTATTATTGAGTACGTCGAGTACTTTCTAGTAACTATTTTTTGGGGCGGGTATATATATGCAAGAGGCGCAAAATTGGCGCGAGCTATTAGCAATAATTATCAATGATCCAAGGGAGAAGTCGCGCATTACTGAAGCACTTGGCGTAACGCCTATTACCATAGCGCGGTGGGTAAGTGGCGAGTCTGAGCCTCGTCTGCAAAACCTGCGTCAGTTGCTCGCCATCTTGCCCCAGTATCGCAGCCAGTTTTTGGAACTGCTGAAAAAAGAAAGAGATATAAAAGAGTTTATCAGCTCTTTGTTGCAAGATTCGGAGAAGGACATTCCTTCCGAATTCTATGTGCAGATCTTTGCTGCGCGCGCCTCAACGAGCGAGAGCTTGCGTTTCTGGTCAACGTGTAACCTTATTCTTCAACAGGCAATCGGCCAGCTAGACCCTAATCGCCAGGGTCTATCGGTCTGGATTGCCAGTTGCATGCCGTTATCAGGACCTTATAAGAAGGTGCGTAGCCTGCGCGAAATGGTGGGGGCCGGTACTACACCGTGGCCCGGCGATCTTGGACGGCTGGGCATGTTTCTAGGAGCTGAATCCCTAGCGGGAAATGTCGTTACGCTGTGTCGCCCTACCGTACTCCAGGATCTGGAGACGGAGCAACCCAATACGGCTTATGTCCCTGATGAACATGAGATAAGCTCAGTAGCTTATCCAATTCTATTCGCCGGAAATATTGCAGGTGTGCTTCTGGTTTCTAGTACGCAAAAGAATTATTTCACGGTTGCCCGTACATCATTGATCCAAAGATATGCAGATTTAATTGCATTGCTCTTTGAGCCGGAGGCATTCTATGCGCCGAGCCAGATCGCGCTGCACGTGATGCCGAAACGAGAGGAACAAAAACGTCACTTCGCCCAATTTCGGTATCTCATTGCCAATACGTTGATGGATGCTGCCAGTAGAAACGAGCCAAAGAATCCTGTTGAGGCCAATCTGCTGGTCTGGCAGAAACTTGAAAGCGAACTCTTGCAGAGCGTGTCCGGGCTTAGCTAGTTAAGAACAGGGCAACGTGCGATGGGTGAACCTGTCATCGATGATTTTCTAGAGACTATCGGTCCGCGCTGGACGCAAACATGTATTGGCCCCGGCTCTCTAGCCGTAGAGAACTCCGTGCTGCGTCTCTCTATTCCCTCGGTACAGAGCGGGCACTATGCCGATGCCCAGCTTGATGACTATGGTTCGCTTGTGCGCTCGTCATTTCCTTGGCGACCTCCATTGCGTATGGAAGTGCGAGCGCGTTCATCGCTACCAGCTGCAACGAGCGATCAGAACGGGGCCTTTTTGCGCGGCACGGCAGGCTTTGGCTTTTGGAATTACCCTTTTTCGGTACGTGGGGATGTACTCATGCTACCGGAAGCTATCTGGTTCTTTTATGCTTCCCCTCCATCGAATATGGCTCTAGTTCCAGGGTTGCCTGGCTGGGGCTGGAAAGCACAAGTTGTGCATAGTATGCGGCCAGGGGCTATACTGGCTGCGCTTCCTACCGCGTTGGCGACGAGCTGGGGTATGCTTACAGGCCATACACAGCCCGCTGCGCGCTGGCTACAACGTGTCAGTGGTGCCAGCGAAGCGTTGCTTACTGTAGATATGACCCAATGGCACACCTATACGCTGGAATGGCGAGTACATGAGGCCCTTTTCTGGGTCGATGGCCATGTGGTCCTGCGTGCAGCACGCCCGCCTACGCGCCCTCTTGGCTTTGTGGCTTGGCTCGATAATCAATATGCGATTGCCACCCCGCGCGGGCAATTGCGCTTCGGAACGGTGGCTTGCCCGTCAGAATGGCTTGAAATCGATGCAATCTCCATTGCGGGTGTTGATGTATAAAGCGTGTAGGGCATTCTTTATGAGTGCCTTGCACGCTTTATACATCAACATCCGCTATCCCTTACTTCTCGGCAAAAGAAACTATTTCGTCGATGATACCGTACTCCTTTGCTTGTGCAGCACTCATGAAGAAATCGCGGTCGGTATCGCGCTGAATACGTTCAAGCGTTTGTCCAGTATGCTGATGGATAATGTTATTGATCTCATCGCGCAAGTACAGGATCTCACGAGCATGAATCTCGATATCAGTGGCCTGCCCACTTAACCCTCCCTGTAGTGGCTGATGCATATGGATACGGGCGTGCGGCATAGAATAACGTTTTCCTTTATGACCAGCCAACAACAGGATCGTGCCAAAGCTAGCGGCATAACCTACACACGTGGTCGCCACCGGGCATGACAAAACGCGCATAGTATCATAGATGCCCAGACCGGCATTAATAGAGCCGCCGGGCGAGTTAATGTACATATTGATATCGCGTTTCCCATCCTCCGCAGCAAGAAAGAGCAACTGTGCAATAACCAGACTTGCCAGATTATCCTCAATGGGACCATTGACCATGACAATACGATCTCGCAGCAAGCGAGAGAAGATGTCATAGGCGCGTTCTCCACGCCCCGTAGTTTCCAATACTGTCGGTACAAGCAAACCTGCCATAATGTTCTTCTCCTTTGATCAGTTTATAAACTGATGATTTATCATCCATACGATGAGTCATCGGTTTGTACTTATGTATTTGCCTTGCGTACAAAGTAATAATGTACCTTTGATCCTCTACCGTTTACACTCTCATCTAATATGCTTACCAGTATCCAGCCTTCCTGACCCAACGTGTTTAATTGACTGCTGTCAGGCAAGGCTTGCTCGCGTGCATCGATGGTTAATACGTGATACTCCCAGTGTGATGGCTCGGTGGCCACGCTTTCATAGACCGTTGGTATATGCACTGAAGGGCGCACATCAGGTGTCCCAGCCATGCGTACATAGCCTAATTGTCGAACGAACATAGAGCAATCTCCTTTACTGGCTAACTTAAGCGTTCTTTCTCGTTGCCTTGAATATAACATGCCAATAGCTTATACTGATAGAGACAATATATGCTGATAGCATAGCTTCACGAAAATCCATGCTGTAAGCATAGGAAAGAGCAGAAAGGCAGGTCATTGATGGCGGACCTACAGGAGATTATCGGCAAAGTCATTCGCCAGGAGCGTCAGCGTCTACAGCTAACAATGAAAGAGATGGGCGAGAAAGCGGGTATTTCAGAGATCTATGTTGGAGAGATCGAGCGCGGGCAGAAATATCCATCGGCCAAAGTGCTGGAAAGTCTGGCTGCGGCCCTGGATCTGGACGTAGCGGAATTATTAGAACTGATGGCGGATGAGATTCGCGGTCAACGCGAGCCGCAACTGACCAGCCCTATCGGTTTTACCGCTGGTCAGCCTAGCCGTATCGCTGTAAAGAGAATGGTCAATATGCTGGGGGATGGGGAATTGGAGAGTGTGGCTGATTTCAGTGCGTTTCTGCTCTCCAGGCACTTAGGTCCACATTGATATGTTCAACGTCTATTAATAGACAAAAAAAGAAAAACCAGCTGAGCGAAGCTGATTTCTGCATCTATCTGGCTTTTCTTTTTTCTACTCACCATATTAAGGCTACTACCAGAGCCAGCGACGGCGATGTGGACGATGCGCGTAGCTACCACGACGATGGTAGTAACGGGAAGCGTATGGAGCCACACGGTGATAGGCAAAACCACTCCAGAGGAATGTGAGTAATGCGGCTACTAATATTGAGCTAAGCAACGGAACACCTTCCACAGTTGGTTCGCCGCTAATGGAGAAGTGAAGAACACCCACAATCAGGACAATAGCGAGAAAGCCGACCAGTGTTGCGCCAAGAAAACCCCCCGGTGTGCGTCGGTGCGCGATAAGTTCGCCAATAACGCCCACAATCAATGCAATAAGCAGCCAAGTCAGTAATGTAATAATGGAAATTTGCATGTATGTTTAACCTCCCTGTCTTCATGTTATCGAACATAATTCCAACATCCCTTTAAACACGCGTAAACACGGCTTTGCGCTTCAAATGTGCTGCTATTTCCTCCCAGTGAGTGACACTGGGTCATTTACTGATCAGTCTCTGATGTACTACCGAGTGGAAAGCGCTTTGAGTGCTAGATAGCCCAGACTGCCAATAGCAACCAGTATAGCCACCAATCCTGCCAAGAGTGGAAGCGATGAGGTTGTCGTTGCTTGAGGGGGAGCAGGGATTAGTGCTCGTTCCGCCTGTGTCTTAGCATAGCGGCGTGCTAGTTCCAGCTTGAGGCTTTCTTCACCCTTCTTCATCGCCCAGCGATGATTGGCTGAAAATATTGGTTTCATGATGAATGAAAACTTGCGCAATAAGGGTTTTTCAGCACTAAGCTTCCAATCGTAGGTAATATGTAC
Organism: Chloroflexota bacterium; assembly: GCA_005879655.1. The sequence goes on from VBJK01000064.1 coordinate 31,307, forward strand.
CCATGAGCTATCTTGCGTAAAGGTCCAGATACCACGCCCAGCAAAGTCTCCTGAAGCGACGAGTGTAAAGCCATCAGGTCGCGTTTCGGTGATACGAAATTGCCAGCGTAAGGTATAGGGTAGCCACCCTTTTGTGTAGAGATCCACGACCCTGCCCACGCCATGGGCATCGCCCGGCTCTAACACGTCTACCTCTAAATACACTGATGGCCACCAGCGAGCCAGTTCGCTGGCATCAAAAATAATATCTGCTACCTCTGTTACGGTGCCTGCTACGCGCCAGTGAGTGATGAAATGATAATCGTTGCTTGCCATTTAGGGATTATGCCTCCTCC
>VBJK01000193.1 GCA_005879655.1 Chloroflexota bacterium
TCCGGTCGCTAGCACAGAGCCATCAGGGCTAAAGGCCACCGACCAGACACGCCCCTGATGGCCTTGCAAGATGGCGAGACAGCGCCACGTATGTACCTGCCACAAGCGCACCGTTTGATCATCACTGCCACTGGCGAGCAGGGTCCCATCAGGACTGAATGCGACCGTTCTGACGCGATTGGTGTGATCGCGCAACGTCTTCAAGCATTCTCCCGTGAGACTATTCCACAGACGAATGGTCTGATCATCGCTACTACTGGCCAGCATATTGCCATACGGATACCAGGCCAGCGACCAAATGCCATCGGTATGTCCACGACAGCTCTTGAGAGCTATACCTTGTAGCGCCTGATAGATCCAGATCTCGCCGGTTGCCGTGCCCATGGCCAGCAATTGCCCCTGACCCCAGGTCGTGGTATGCACATTGCCAAACATGCTCAGAAACGTTGACGAGACAAAATGGCTCTGCGCAAAATTCACGCCAGGCAAGGCCACGTCTTGCAAATAGGCCTGCTTGATCATTAAGCGTGAGAAGTCAGCCCCTCGTAAATCTGTACCCAGACAGATCAAGCCATGCAGCACATTGGTCGCCAGATAGCCACCCTGCGCCCAAGAGCCTTGCCGTCGCAGGGTTAACATCTGTTTGAGGCGCTCTGCAAGCCCATCTTGCCCAAAATCGGCCAGCAATTGCTGAACAAGCGATTTGAGCAAAAGACGCTGCTGGCTCTCGCGCACATAATCTTTGCTCTGTGCCTTCACAAAGGCATAATTGTTCCACACCTCATATGTTGTTCCGGCACAAAATTCTTCGCAGGCCCGCTTGACTAGATCATTGGTGACATATTCCATAATCACTGGCTGTAAGGTAAACTGAGTACCGCCACGTATCTCAATCAAGAAACGCTGATACAACGAATCCAGTGTGCCCAGCACCACACCTTTACGCGTCGTTCGCACAAGATCATCATAGACACAGTCTAACGAGACTGGTTCTCGCTCAATCGCCAGCCAGTACAGGATTTCACGTTCTTGCGCTGATAAACGCCAGAATTGCTGCCCAATCAGCTCATCAATATCGCCAAAAGCCAGTTCTCCCTCCTGTAAAAAGCGCGCCAGATCCCCACTAAACAAGCCATAGACGGCCTCAGAGACCAGCTTTAAGGCCAGTGGATTTCCTGAATAACGGCTGATGAGGGTCTCCCAGTCTTTATCTGAACCCGTGAGTTCTTGATCTCTGAGCATCTCTCGTCCGGTGTGACTTTCAACGCCCCCTAGAGCAAAGGAGCGCACCGCAGAGCTACGTCCATCCTGTAGTGCTACTTCTTTTGGCTTCTCTCGGCTGGTAAGCAAGACGCAGCTCTGATGTTGCGTTGTACCTAGTAAGCGAAACAGGTGGCCATAATCCTCATAATTTTTCTTGTACTGACCTGCTCGCTGTCCCACTTCCATAATCGATTCCACATTGTCGAGCACCAGCAGACAGCGATGTCCTTGCAAATATTGGATGAAGAGTAACAGTTGCTCATCAATACTCTCTGACGTATCCAGACGCTGTTGCCCTGATACATACTGCAAACATTGCTGTACAATGTGCCGAAGGGGAGGAGCGTTTTGTAATGAACGCCAGAAAACGTGCTCAAACCCATGGTGAACACGTTTGGCGACAGCTGTCGAGAGCGCAGTCTTGCCGATCCCGCCAATACCCAGAATCGCAATGAATTGACAACGATCTTCTAGGACCCATTGTGTTAACTCAAGCAGTTCTTGTTCGCGTCCAAAAAAATCACTCCCTAGAGGGGCTTCACCCCAATCTTCGCGATGTGTTGGCAGGTCAGCAGTCGTGACCTCATCAGCCAGTCCTAGCTCATCCGGGTTCTTCCCAAAAAGCTCAGCAAACATTTGACGAAAGTAAGGACGAGGCGTACTCTTGCCGTTCTCCCAGCGATACACGGTCTTGGTATCACTGCCAACCTTCTCCGCAAGGTCCGCTTGTGACCAACCACGTTGCTCACGCTCATATTTCAATAGTTGATGAAAAGGCAAACGTTGCTCCATAACACACCTCAGAAAACTTGGAAGAGAACTTCACACTTTGCAACTCCAGGGAATAAGAGGAACGCTAAAAAACACGTGTGAAAAACGTGCTTCTATCTCCTAGTGTAACAGCACAGTAAAACGACTACAATAGGTAACTATAACACAACTCTTCGTTGCGGGATATGAATAAAAACATGTACATTCTAACTACTCCAAACGCTCCCTATTGTTTCAATGATCATCATCAATTGCCGTGCAAGCATAAGCCTAGCTTTTAACACAGCAGTCTCTTTCCTGAGCAAATCTTGATAGCTCCCTCTATTTTATTGAGACTCCTTTGCTTTATCAGCAGGTATACTTAGCAGAGCAATGATGATCACTTTTGATACATTATTGATGTATTGAGCTTCATGTAGGAGGATGTCATGAAGACACGACGGCTGTTGCTCCCATTCACTGATGGGGTGGAGATGCCTGCCCTTGATGTTGCAGTAGATTTTGCACATCACTTACATGCTACCTTAGTGCTGCTCGTCTTATTTCACGTTCCTGAAAAACAGCGTGAAGGTGGTGCACGAGCTGAAGCACTCCAACAGGCACAGGATTTCTTTGAAGCGGTTTTTTACAAAGCTGCACGACGCGGTGTGCCTATCGAACGATCCGTGCTGACAACACAGGATGTTGTCAAGAGCATTCTTCTGAGTGTTACCGATAGGGCCTATGATAGTATTTTGCTCTGTGTGCGCGATGGTCAGGGCTTGCTCTTACAAACAAGCGAGATCAAGCAGCTGCTAACACAAAGCGGACCACCACTGTATGTAATGCATTTGCCATCAACACAACAAACGCACTCCCGGAACAACATATTTCAGCATCTTTCATGTTGGCTGGATGAGCTGTTGTTTGCTCGACATACAACTGCTGCAACGCACAAGCCAAGAGCTTTATCAGCTAAGACTGAGTCTAATGGTAACGATGTGCAGGATATCTATCCTACGTACGCAGACATGCATTGATACCAGGCCATATGCAGGAGGAACAGATGGATCAGCAAGAGAACCTACTCTATGATAACGCTTATGATACTCATCAAGCAACGCCTCAACTGATGAATGAGGAAGATCCCAGCTTATTGATGCGCACGGAAGTACGTCAAGGTAGCCGCCTGGGCGATGTGCGCGTACGCCTCGTACGTCCAGCACAGCAGATGTTCCGGCGTCTTGATGCTGGCCTGCTCGAAGCTACCGCGGCTGCCGACGTGCCCCGTACTCCTCTGGAACGAGCCGTCACTTCAGTCAAGCGTGTGCTCATAGGAGTGCCGCTGGCGACTGCCCGCGCAGAGCATGAGCGATTAACAAAATTCAAGGCATTGGCCGTATTATCTTCCGATGCCATCTCCTCTGTTGCTTATGCAACGGAAGCCATCCTCCTGACCTTAGCAGCAGCAGGATCACATAGCCTTGGTTATACACTGTGGATCAGTTTTGCCATTGTTGTGCTACTCAGTATTGTTGCGCTCTCTTACCGCCAGACCATCCCAGCTTATCCCAATGGCGGTGGCTCCTATATTGTGGCGCAAGATAACCTGGGAATGCTGCCAGGACTGATTGCTGCTGCTTCTTTGATGATTGACTATGTATTAACGGTATCAGTGAGTGTTTCCGCAGGTGTCTTAGCATTAGCAACGCTCTTCCCACAATTGCAAGCCTATGTCGTCCAAATTGATGTAGCTCTGGTCATTTTAATTACTGTGGTCAATTTACGTGGGGTACGTGAATCAGGGTCTATTTTCTCTATACCCACCTACCTATTTATTGGTAGTGCTTTGCTACTTATTCTCGTTGGTTGTATCAAGGCGTTCGTGTTGCAACATCAGCCAGTTTTTGGAAATTTTACGCCGATTAAAGCGACAGAAACACTCAGCTTGTTCTTAATCCTGCGCTCTTTTGCTGCTGGCTGTGCCGCCCTGACCGGCGTTGAGGCCATTTCTAACGGCATACCGGCCTTTAAGAAGCCCGAAACGCATAATGCTGCAACTACCTTAACCTGGATGGCGATCATTCTTGGTACATTGTTCGTTGGCATTACGCTACTAGCGCTT
>VBJK01000140.1 GCA_005879655.1 Chloroflexota bacterium
ACAGGTGCGATTGCTCCGCAAGCTCACGTGTGTACGATCGAGCAGATAGCCTAGCAAACTTCTTTGTGGTAGTTGCTGTTCAATCACGTTGAATACAGAGCGCATAGCTGTAATCATACGCTCTTCAGCAAAACGCAAGTCACGTAGATGCGCGGAACATTCGTTTTGCCTGTAATAGCTTATCGTAAAGGGCATGTTGCGCGCCAACACGTATGCCATGAGTTGCGGAAGGCCCTCAAGATTACGGCTGGAGACGGTAATTGATATATGAGGAAGCAAGGCATTCGCTAAGAGCCGTTCAATGGTACGTAGCACATAGCGGGACGAACCATGACCGTTTAAGAATGGACGCTGGCTATCGTGATAGGCATCTAGCCCGTCAAGCGAAATCATGACACGTATCTGGCGTGCCTTGAGATCTTCAATGGCGCGTTGTGACAAGACCACACCGTTGGTTAAGAGCGTGGCCCCCAGTGAAATACCACAGTCTTGCGCCAGCTGGGCCGCGTAATCGTGTATGGTCATCACACGTGGCATAAACAAACTCGCTTCACCACCAGCATATTTAAGCTCGACAGCTTTGATATTATGTTTACGAGCAGAGCGAAAAACGGCATCCATAGATCTGTGCGCTGTATCGTCAGCCATGTGGTCAGATGTTTTGTCCAGGTAGCAGTAAGAACAACGTAGATTACAAGCATTGGTGATATGCATCCAGACGGTCAAGCAATCATCCTGGATCCAGCTATAGGGTGGGGTGGTTGCACAGACGTTTTGTAGAATGCCTGCACTCAAGAGTACAGTGATCGCCGTTTCAATAGTTTTGAGCGGCCAGTCAGGTGCCAGCTGCACCATCTGCAATAAGGTCCTCGGCAGCTGAAACTGCTGCAAAAAGCCATAGGCTGCTTGATCGAGGACGATTATTTTCCCGGCTCCGATTGGATGACAGACAAGCCACCTTTCCTGATCATACTGCCGCACATACAGCGACCTGGCTTGTTCAAACGTGCCTGTTTGCATATCCTCTGCAAGCTCTCTATCAAGCTGCCGACTAGAGGTAGGGCATGGACAGTCAGCCGCTTGATGCGGTAAGGATTGATGTGTAGCCGTCTTGTCAAACCAGATCTTCATGCTAGAAATTCCGCCACTAGCCTATAAAACGATATGTTTACTGACCGCTTTACAGATGTTCAGCAATTCAGGATAGTCCCTTTCCATACTCATATCTTGCCAGTAGCTACTCAACAGATCAACTATGCCTGGAAGATGCGTTGACGGTATCTCAAGTAATCTATCAAGGAGGTTACGCAGATAGTTTTCATAGCAGACGGGGTTATAAGATGCCATATGGCGACAGGCAATGGCAAAGTGCTTAAACGCTTTCCAATATTCCTTTGCCTTATAGTGAGCTGTACCCTTGACATCTTCAGCGTGAGCAATGAGATAATAGTATTTGCGCCGATAAGCGATTTGGAAGGCATCTTTCAACAATCGTTCGGTCGCTTCTGCTGCTTGGCCAGGCACGAGCGCAAGATCAATGAGACTTTCGGCTTCCTCGTAGCAGTGGTGTCCCTGGCGAGCCAGTTCTAGTGCTTGGCCGAAACAAGCAATCGCCTCCTGGTCATTTCCCTGCTGTACAAGCACTCTTCCTTGCCTGTTAAGGCTGATCATGCGGGTCTCGATATCAATACGAAGGGAGGTGTCATATGCCTTTCTAAAAAGACGTAGCGCCTCGTCCCAATCCTCTTGCGTCAAATGTTCTTGCGCCATCCGCACCTGACCAAGCCGATTGTATGTCGCGGCGATACCTCTGTGATACCCTACAAGTGTATAGATAGCTAACGCTTCCTGGAAACAGTCTTCCGCTCTCACCCGATCATCCCTGCCACGCAGGTTTTCAGCTCGATCGAGGTAAATCTGGCCAATCGTGCTCTGGCTTAATGCGATGTAGCGTTCGCTAATCTTGCCCTCCCGCAACAGTTCGCGCCGGATATGCAAGGCAATTTTACACAGTTGTAGTGCCTGTTCTATATTTCCTTGTCGTCGATAAGTATTGCCAAGGCTGTTAAGCGTTTCGGCATATTCACTCTGATTATCCAATCCTCTCTGGGCTTTAAGGCTTTTCTCGTAAGAGTCTACCGCTGCCTCCAACTCGCCTTGGAGAAAGTAGACGTACCCTAACCGATCTAGTATCGTGGCGTGTAACAATGGCTGTTCTTGCAGATCTTCCGTCTTCAAGCTAGCTAGAAAGGCATCGGTGGCTTCAGCGAACTGGCTCATCTGTCGAAAACAATCGCCCTTTTCAAACAGCATCTCAAGGCGGTGGTGCGCGAACCACGCAGTGTTACACTCTAGCTTCTCATAGAGTGCTAACGCCTCCATTGGTTTCTCTTCTATTCTCAGCAATTTTGCTTCAGCCATCTTCACTCTGCAAAGTTGTTCTGTAGACAGCTCCTGCTCGAACTTCTTCACCTCTTGCAGCAGTGAACGGGCGAAGGCTCTCATCCATAGCTTGATTGCCAGCTTGAATTGCTCCTCAAAGAACTTGAGTCCCGCATCTTTGTCTCGAAAAACTTCGTGAAACAACTTCTCAACCATATAACTCTGGCGCATCTGCTCATGCTGTTCAGTGCCCAACGTGCTATTGTAATACTGGATAGCCAGCTCGCTCAACTCGCGCCGTAGACGATTGGTGTGGTCATCTTGCCTGGGCCAACAATACTGGTTAATTAAGCGCCGTACCTCATCGTGTAATACAAAACCTTCAAGATTGCTAGCACGGCGTACAAATGACAACCCTAGCAGGTCTGTCAGTAGCTCCTCTTGCTCATCTTGCGATACCGTAGCATCAAGTTTCGTCATCGTGCGAGCAAGCAGATCCTTGTTGAAACGATGGTAGATATGAGCCATATAGAGAATGACCTTCATTTTAGTAGAGGAAAGGTCAGTAAAGAGTAATCGCTCAATGAGCATTCTCATAAATTCAGAGGAATTAGCAGCAGTAACAAGTGTGTCAAGATTCAGATCATAGCGATGGTAGTTAAGTATATCAGCCACAAGGCCAACGAGAATGGGGCGGCCTTCGGTGAGGTTATAGATTGCTTGTAGCTGCTCGCCCTTGCTTGCCAAGTCGGGAGGAATATTTGACCTGGCATTCAAGAATTGCATCATCTCATCATACACAAAAGGTTTGAGGCTGATTGTGTCAATCTCATGCTCCCGCCCTAACCAGTTGGAGCGCTGGAAGTCAGGGGCATTGCGCCCAGCGATCACAAAGCGTAATTGCTCACACCCATAGTCATCGGGGAACTTGTGCTGAGAGCGTAAAACGGCTGTCAGCGGGTCCTGCTTGACCAATTCAAAGGTATCAAAAGCGATGAGTATGTAATTGTCTGTATTAAGGAATTGCCTCCGTAACTCCTGCAAGTCGGCTGCCAAAGCGTTGCCGAGCTGATCGCGCAGCCTTGACACATCGAGACTCCCTATCTTACAGGCCTGCTCATACTTGTCTAGTGCTGCTGTGAAGGATTGTGGCATCCAGGCGGGGAATCTTCCTTGTAGCTGCTTAATAATAATTCTTGCAACTTCTATGCCATCTCGCTCTACTATATTAAAAAAATCCACAAATATGGGAAATATATGCTGACGCTGCTGAGATACGAAAGTGACATACTCATGCAATAGCCATGTTTTGCCCACGCCACCCTTTTTTTCTTCCTCTTCGAGAAAGTCGTAGAGATAGAAAATTCTTGGCGCATCGGGGTTATCTAGCCACTCAACAAAAAGAGTTTTTTCCCGCTTACGACCGACAAACTGCTCAGTAATCTGTTGGATCGACATAGCTATCTATTCCTTTTTGTGCTAAAGTGCCACGAAGTTGCTCTGCTATTCTCTCATACTCTTGCCCCAACCATACTTTAATTTCCTCGTCTTGCAACAACTGATCTAGCAGGATAATCACCTCTTCGCCTGGCACCTCTTCTATAATCTGACGCATATCTTGCTCAAAAATAGTAGGAAAACTCTCACGCCTACTCTGTGCTTGATGATAAAAAAGCTCCTGTAAATAAAGAATGCGATCAGCGCCTGTCACCTGTTTAGCGTAGTGCTCATTGAGATCTGCTAAGAACTTATGGACTTCCTTATACTTCTGCATGTCTTCTATTTGTAGTTTTTTAAGAAATACATGGCGAATAGGCTCATCAATGGAGTAACCAGAATGCGCGATATGCCAGCTTATCACTTCCCCAGGTTGATTAATCCGATTTGGTAAGTTTATATACTCAAGGCTGCTATCAAGTTTATATTCTCTAGCGAATCTTTCAATAAGATCCTGCATCATGATCAGGTTGAAACGTCGGGGCACTGAGAGCAGGGTTAGCATCTTATGATACCAGGGCAGATCAGTCGCTAGCACTCTGGCCAGCAACTTTTTATCAATGACTTCCTCGCCAATAATGGCCATGAGTTGTTTTTGGTCGTGCTCCTGTTGGGGGTCTAATGGCTGGTGTTGGAGAGCCTCGATCATCACATGCATGGCCAGAGGATAGCCATGTGTCCAATCGAAAATAAGATTTCGCTGTTTCGGATCAGCCAAGCCCTTACTCGCGAAATACCTGTCACAGCTCTCGCGTGTGAGTGGCTGCAAGGGAAAGAACGTAAGCTTGTAAGCAATGGCGCGTGTATTGTCAAAGCGCTTCATTTTTCTGCTGGCCAGTACTACAAAAAGCTTGCTCTCCTCGATGAGACTCTTAAGGCCCGTTTCTATGTTGCGTAACTGCTGCTGATTTGCTGTATCTAATGCGTCCAGGATCACCACAACTGGCTTTTTCTTAGCCAGAACTTTGGCGTCAGAAAAACATTGATCCAGCAGCGGCTCTCTTGGATCTGTACGTAAACACTCTACATGTTTGAGCTGACATTGCTTTTCAATTGCCTGGAGGAGAGTAGTTTTACCGATGCCCTCAACGCCGTAAAACTCAACGATCGGAGTTCGTAAAAGACGTTGCTTATCGAGTAAAGCCTCGGTCGCCTGGTCAATAAGCTTCAACTCGGCTTCTCTATTCACAAAATGTTGCATATACTTTAACTCCCCCTGTAATATCCTGGCTCGCATTAGCTCTTTCTCCCATTCGTTCGCAACTCATCCACAGAGGTTTGTAAATAGGAAATACCGCCGTGTATTTGCTTGACCCGCTCATGTATCTCCTGTATTTGATCGACCTGCCGACGTATTTCCTGTATTTGCTTGAACAGCTCGCTTACTTCTTGTATTTGACTGGACATTGCTTGCACTAGTCCGTCACTAGATGGCACTTCTTCTCTAAGATAATTATACAATTTTTGTAGAAATAGGTCATAAGTGATGTTAAGTAGTTTGCTGCCATTCCTATTTTTTAAGATCCGTGAGAGACGAGATGTCTCTGCTGGTAGTTCTTTATCAACATAGCATACGCTCCCTCCGTCAGATGGGAGGATATCATCTATTTCCTGGTCCCAGGTGGGATCAAAGCCGATGAGCAAAACATCACGTCTCAGATAAGACTCCAGGTCTCTTTTTAAGTCTCTATAATCATTCAGATAAAACGCTTCCTTCGTTCTATATTGGTGAGCTGCCAGATCACCGAAGACTTTAACGAGCGTAGGTTTGCTGCCGGTAAGGATGCTCCCGTCCTCGCTATAAAAAAACCGTTCTGGGATACGCACTTGATAGTCAAGTCCTGGCCTTAAATTGACACTGTTGAATGCTTCTTCTAGAAGACCATCAATATTGGTTGAGATGATAATGTCAAAGACCCCCTCTTTCACCAGCTTGGCCAGATCGACATCGGCAGGTGAGCAGGATTGATTTTGTAGAGCATCACTAAGCAAATTGTGTCTATCAGTTTCACCAAGATGGTCGGACTTCAATACCTGGAAGCACTCGCCAAACTTTTCGCTAAGGGGCAAACTTCCAAAAGAGGGCCTGCTTGTGAACTGCTGACTTCCGCTATAGAATTTTTCACTGCGGAAGAGTCCTCCCGCTCTGGCCCCCACAAAGAGGACTGTCGGTTTCTTATTGACTTTCCTCGATTTTAGCTGGTACGCTAGCATTGCAATGTCCGATACCGTAGCTTGTGTATCCATTGGTTATACTTACCCTGTACTTTCCCTAATCTAATTGTATATCTCTACGTGTGTTCATACCATGATGCCTTAATCATCTGTTTCCGACCCTTTATGATCCGCATCACCTCCATCATCTTGCTCGCTCTCGTCTTTCTCACTTTCATCTTTGGGTAGCTTACCCGCTCCCAACAAGAGAATCTTTGTCAGTTGTTCAGAATTTAATATCCCGAATATACCTAAGCCCATAGCACCAGCTATGACAAGGAGCAGAATGATATCTGTAGGTTTGAATACAGGGGTATTCGTTTGGAAGATTGATATTATTAGGAATATGACACTAATTCCCCCTATAACTAGGAAAAGTGTTGCTGTCTGCCTTACTAGTAATGGAAGCTCTTTCTTTTTCTTTGGTTTATTCTCTGGTAAGGATAATTGTACATTTTTTGGTGCGGCGGGCACTGGTGACATCACCTGCACCGGATGAGATGGTGGCTGTGCATCCTGTGCTGGTGCATCAGGTAGCGTTGGCAAGGATGTGGACTGACGAGGGGGTTGACTATTTATCCGCTTCGCTGGTTGTTCACCGGACGATGACTTTCTGGTGTTAGGAGTAGAGTTACCCGCAGTTGGTGCTTGACCGTGTAACGGCTCTGCTCCTTGCATAAGATTGTGCAATGTAGGCAAAAAGTTAGCATAAGTACCATCTGATCCAATAATACGTTTTGTTCCTGATCTACTGTTTAAAGCCCGTGAAATGCGAAATGTAGCTGGTGGCGGATCTTCATCGACATACCACATGCTCTGCTCCTCATCAAACGGGAAGATATCATCTATCTCCTGGTCCCAGGTGGGATCAAAGCCGATGAGCAAAATATCACGTCTCAGATAAGACCCCAAGTCTCTTCTTAAGTCCCTATAATCTCTCAGATAGGATGGTTTCGTTCTATATTGGTGAGCGGCTAGATCACCGAAGACTTTAATGAGTGTAGGCTTGCTACCGGTAAAGATGCTCTCGCTCTCACTATAAAAAAACCGTTGTGGGATACGCACTTGATAGTCAAGTCCTGGCCTTAAATTGACACTGTTGAATGCTTCTTGTAGAAGACCATCAATATTGGTTGAGATGATAATATCAAAGACCCCCTCTTTCACCAGACTAGCCAGAGCAACATCGGCAGGTGAGAAAGATTGGTTTCTCAGAGAGTCTATCAGCAAATTGTGTCTATCAGCTTCACCAAGACGGTCGGACATTAACACCTTAAAGCACTCGCTAAACTGTTCGCTAAGAGGCAAACGCCTAAAAGAGGGCCTGTTCGTATACAGCTGACCAAGGTTATACAATTCCCTGCTACGGAAGAGTCCTCCTGCTCTGGCTCCCACAAAGAGGACAGTAGGATTCCGATTGTCTTTCCTCGATTTTAACAGGTATGCCATATCTGCGATAGTTGACTTTGAAGTTTCTATATCCATGAGTTGTACTGTCCTGTACTTTTTCTAAGATTATTGCACATCTTCAGGTACAATGAGTATCATAATCCTTTATTAAGTCACTTACTACTTTATGTTGTGTGGTAAAAAAGCAGCTACTTTACTGATTGCAAAGACATTAGTTCATCCTCTATGTAACTTATCATTTTAATACGAAACACTATGCTTTACAAGACGCAAAATCTGGCGGAGGGGATAGGGATTGACGTTTTCCCCTCTTTTCTACTGAACGAGTAGCGGCAGAAAAAAGTTGCTTAACAGGCCACTTGCTCTTTTCCTTCTACAAAAGCAGCTCAACTTGAGAAGGCACAACAAGAAAGCCCATAGCAAGGAAAAATTTCCTGCCATGGGCTACACTGATTGTAGCGAAGCCTTTGCTAGCTTAATCATTGTGCAGCACAAATGTTGTGTTTAGGCTAGCATGTTTACTACATACATGATGAATAATGAGGTGGGCGGTGATCAACAAAAGACGACGAACGCTGATCGGGTTCGTATTCGTTAGTGTAGGAGTGCTCCTCGCGCTCTTATTTGGCCAGAGCATATTTCAATCCTTTACGCAGGGAACAAATTCGCTCGTTGAATTTGCTAGAACGACCGCTTCGGCAGACAACCCGATCGCAGCAGAAAATAACAATTCAGGCACAATAAGCTGGCAAGTTGTCCGTGGCAAAATGGCTACCACGCAGATTCAGGCTTATGTTGGCATGAGGTCCGTGGCCCATGGACAAACGATTACCTTTTATGTGAGTACTCAGCAGGCCGGTACACACTACGATATAGCCATCTATCGCATGGGATGGTATCAGGGGACCGGCGGGCGCTTGATGACGACGATCAGTGCGCAGGTTGGTCAGTCGCAAGGCTATTATGATCCTGGTACGGCAACGCTTCTTGACTGTGGTACCTGCTATCAAGACCCCGCCACTGGCCTGCTTGAGGCGCGCTGGCAACCTTCCTATACGCTGACGATCCCCCATGAGTGGACGACAGGTATCTATCTGGTAAAGTTTATTGATGCCAATGGTTTCCAGACCTACACATCCTTTGTGGTGACTGGCAACCCGACCTCCACCTATATCGTGGTGACTCCCGATACCACGTATGCAGCTTACAATAATTGGGGTGGGCGTAGCCTCTATGATTACAACAGTACGACCGTGCGTGCAGCCAAAGTTTCTCTGCTACGCCCCAGTACTCAACAATACGGCTCTGACCAGGTGCTCATTTTTATGGCGGATGCCATACACTGGCTGGAACGCAAGGGCTATGATCTCTCCTACATGAGTGATATTGACCTGCATGCTAACGCCGCTACGCTGCTGAAACATAAAGCCTATATCTCGCTGGGTCATGACGAATACTGGACCAAGGAGATGCGCGATGGCGTGGAATATGCTCGTGATCAGGGTGTCAGTCTTGCATTTTTGGAAGCGAATGCCTCTTACTGGCAGGCGCGCCTGGAACCCAGCGCAACCGGTCTCCCCAATCAGACAGTCGTTAGCTATAAGGTCGGTACAACTGATCACAATCTAGAGAATGATCCTTTTTATCAGCAGGACAATAGCCGCGTTACCGCTCAGTGGCGTGATCCAGTGGTTAATCGGCCAGAGAATGCCATGATTGGTATCATGTTCTCGGATCTGACACATGGCCAACATGGCTTCCCTTGGAGTCTTGCGCCAACGGCCAAGAATAACCAGTTGTTGCTGCATACGAGTCTACAGCCAGGACAAAGCTATGGCTGTGGGCTGGTAGGCTATGAGTGGGACAAGGTCTTCCACAATGGTGCCACGCCCGCCGGGTTGCAGATCCTTGCTTCATCGCCAACTACGAATGATCAAGGTGTAGTCGATAGCAGTAATACTACTGTGTATATTGCACCATCTCATGCTATGGTCTTCGCCACCGGTTCAGTCTATTGGACGGCGGCGCTCGATAGTTATCGTTTCGACGCGGACCCTTCTTGCGAGCACCAACCTCTTGTTGTTGCGGGTATGCAAGAGCTACTGGCGATTGTGATGGCGCAATTGGTGAGTGCTCGTTAGTTGCAATAGGTATGAAGGAGTGGAGAGGTGCGAGTGTGAGCGGATCTACTCTTTCATACGACATCTTAACTACGGTCAGTCTAACCCAACCAAACAACTTCCATCAGTCCGTAAGTTGCCTTCGCATAATTGAACGCAAACTCATACTTGAATACCCTGGTTTCTTCAATTTGTTCTATGTCACTCTCTTTTAACTTGAGCATTGAATCAGCGGTAGTGCAAACGAATGACGTAGTACGAGTATCCGTGACTATTGTAGCAACAGAGCAAACCTCTTCAGGAGATACTAGTGCAGAACCCCAAAACCCTTTGGGGAATGGCAGAATTTGGGGACACCCCAAACCCCGTCAAAGGGCTTGCTGCCCTTTGCAATCCTGCTGTCAAGCGTTAGGTTGATGCATATTGGGCACCCACAAGGGTTGCCCTTGTGCTTGCCCTTGCCGCTAGAAATACGCCCACACCTTCTTCAGATGACAACTGACAATATTCTCAAGAGCATTCACATGAGACAATCCGATATCGAAACGCGGATTAGATGCCTCAATTCTGAAGCGCGCAAAACCTGTTGGGTAGTTATAGCATAGATCATTGAGCGAGCATGTATGCTGGCAACACGGCAGTTTCACAGCGAGATTGGCAAACTTTGTGCACTGATAAGCGGTATCCATCGCTTGTTGCCACCAGATGGTATCTAACTTGTCACCACAGGATGGACAGACAATACGCTCGAATTTGTCGTCGGTAGCGACAAACTCTACCTCATCCGAGACCTGAATACGCACGTGCTCAGCCATAGGCACAAACGAAGCGAAAAGCGAAAGGGCCTTCTGTTGAGCCGCAGCGTCGGGGACATACTGTGGGTCAGCCGGGATTAAGATCAGCAAGTTATCTGACACAACACTTTCCTGAAAAAACTGCTCCAAGATTGTCTTCTCTTACTCTATGTCTAAAAAAACCGCAAACGCCAAAAAAGCCACGCCTGATAAGCCTTGCTGGGCAGTGGCAACAGAATGCAAATTGCTAAGCTACGGATTTTTCTAAGCAGGTTAATTTAATCCAATTGTAGCAGATTTTCTATAGTGGAGGGAAGGACCCAGTGGGCATTGGCATTAGCACGAAAAAGCAGGGGGAGTATCGGGCTTGTTACGTTGCTGTACTACTGCTCTTACATCGTCCAGCAACCGCTTACTCGCTACTGCCTCATCGAGTCCAACTAGATCAATATACACAATAGCTTTTAATATACCCTCTGGATTACACTCACGAATACGCACTGGTAGCAATATCCTCCGCTCGCCAGTCGGATCTTGCACCAAAGCTGCCGCCCACTCTGACTGCGTAAAGCGTGCATCCAAATAGTTTTCCGAGAGCACTGCAATGGTTCTTTTGCTCCGTGAGGCGGCTAGTTGCATCTCCAGCACGAAGTTACTGCCGGGCAGGAAATCCCATGCCTGAATGTAGACAGAGTAACCCTCCTGCTCCAATTGCCATGCGATCCACTCAGCCCGCTGACGATCCTGGCTGTTATAGCTGATAAAGAAGTCTCT
>VBJK01000194.1 GCA_005879655.1 Chloroflexota bacterium
CTAATTGTTCGCACTACAGGTCCTTTAGCCTCATCGGTTCGTTGCTGCTACCAACCAGTGACCCAGCTGGTAGCAGACTCAACCGACGAAATTTCTACAAAAACGCTCTAATTGGACTGCTGCTGCTCTAAAATGGCAAGTGCTTCCCGAATGCCCGATTTGATTTCCAATACTGTCGGGATTGGGGCAACATTCCATTCAAGCTTTTCCCTGAGACTCTCAATAGTTTCCTCGCCATCGTTCAGTTTTCCAAGCACTAGCTCGGTGAATTTTTCTGGCATTTGTTAAACCTTCCTGCATGTCTTACATGCTTATGTGTGCATCCATGCTCTTTTCAATGTGAGCGATCCCTCGGCTCGCATCTGTCCACCAGTTTCCCGATGGACAAAAGCCAGACGACAAACGCGCTACTTTGCTGATGGCTGGTACATCCAGTCAAAGCCTTGCTGATAGGCTTGCTGGTAGGCTGCCATCTCTTCTTGTTGGCATCCTGCATCCTGTGCACGAAGTTCGCATAACCGCCCGACCGTTTGCTGGTGTGCAGTTATGTCATGCTGCAATGCGTACAGCGCATCGTTCGCTCCTGCGTAATATCCCTCTTCTTGCGGTTTCATTGTGTCTCCATTTCGCTACTGCTCAGTTGCTCTGCTTCGCTCTCCGTCTTTCGCGCTACCATTCGTGGAAAATGCCGACCATTTTCCATCAGCACAAATTCGATCAGTTGCTCATCTGGTACGCTGGCCGCATTTGCCAGAATCTGCTCCTGCAACTCATCAAAGCGTATCTGGCGTATCTTGTCCGTCATGTCTTAGTCCTCTTCTTCCTCACTGAGAGGCACCAGCTCCCACCCGTTGTCACCTACGACAGATTTCAACCCACGACTGGCTAATTCAGCATCTATATCGGCAATGTCGTCGCGGCCTGCTGTGAAAGCCTCTAGCTCATTGCCAGAGAATGCCTGCCCAGCGTTGTAGTGCGGGAATGTAATGTCGCGTGAACGTTGTTCCTGGTAGACAACGAGATCTTCGCTACGAATGTTTTTCAGGTTCATCGGTCTCCCTCCGCTTGCAACTGTCTGCGAAGCGTGTTGACGCTTTGCCTGCACTCCTCACGCTTGATCCTCGCTTCATGGTATTGAGTCGGGCTACAGCGCTGTGCATGGCGTTCTGCACAGCGTAATTCGTTGCCTGCTGCCACCAGACCCGCGACCAGTGCGCGTGGCGTCTTGTCCTTTTGTTCTGTGCCCATCTTTGCCTTTCTTCCGTTGTGCATGTACTGCTCAGGTAATACGCTACTGTTACTGCTCATTCTCTTCATCTGAGGACTGCTCATCCTCTTCGTCATCGATCAAAGCAAGCTGGACCAGAGCATCTCCAGCGTATGGTAGAAGCCAGTAGCCAAGCGGTACGGTAGTTGCCAGATACTGAAGCACTCCGTTGAGATCCATTTGTTTTGTCCTTTCTGCTTATAAATTTCCACTATTACGACGCCCTAAATGCTCTTCAACGGTGTAGCCCTGGCTCCGCAGTTCTTCCGCTCGGTTATGGGCACACCCGTTGCAGGTGTCTTGCTCCTGTACCAAGTGGCCATCGCGCATGTAAGAGAGGTAACTATCGTCCTGGTTCATGCTTCGCTGCTGCGAGGTGGTTGGCTCTGAGGTCAACCACCACAGGAATAGGCCCACAAGAACAAGTCCTATCACGATGAGTCCCATGCTGTCCTCCCTTATGCCTTCGCCCACAGATGCGGATCGAGCCACCATGTCCACTGTTTCTCTGTTACCTGCTCTACTTTGCCACAAGTGCGGTTCGTATTCGGATCGATCAGCCGCGCCGCTTGCCTCCTTTGGCGCAGTGCCTTCAAGGTGCGACTCGCTGAACGTGCATCATGCAAGGCTTTCACTTGCCATGCACCGTTCGGTTTTCTGTACTGCAAATGCAAGATCATACACGTTCCTCCGGGTTGTTCGCCGTCTCACGCTCTCCCCAGTGCAGGCACATACTTTGCATTTGTGACTCTGCAATCTGCGCACCACAGAATTGTGCCAGCCTGGAAAGCACGCCCAATTCGCGCATCCACCAGTACCACACCACTTCTATCCCTGGCCGCGCTCTCCAATCCTCCTCGCTTACGCACTGGTGCAAGTACTCCTCTGTACGTCGCGCTAGCTCTAGCACCTGATATGGCTCATACCAAGCAATTTGTTTGGCTTCGTCTGGATTAAGCTCTAACACGTCGCTCTCGACATATGCCTCAAAAACGGACCAGTCGTGATAATCACTGCCGTAGCGCTTGCACCGCTCGAAGCGCCTGCCGGTTGCCATCAAAAGGCAGTTCGTGAGTGTGATCCCCATTTCCTCATATGCCTCACGAATGACCGCCTCTCGTGCATCTTCGCTCGCCTCCAAGTGTCCAGTTGACGGAGCGAATCCACACGCACCAGTCAAGCGCTCTTGCAGTGCCATACGATCCCCATGCCAGATGATCACTCCGGCCACTTTGCGTGTGCAGTGCTTGTCTGCACCATGCGCTGTTTCTGGCCCCCACGCTTGCATACAGGTTGCCCAAGTGAAGTTTTCTAGCAATTCCGCTGCCGATAGAGGTCTGACCTGCTGCTTTTGCCACTCAGCGGCCAGTTGCATATACATGCCCGACCACCGTGCACTGCCAAAGCGCCGTGCCCCCAGCGAATACATCTCAGTTAATGGTGTTGCTCTTGTCTGTTCGCTCATCATCGTCTAGATCCTTTCCAGAGGAGTCGCCTGAACTTCTGGATCATCCTCTTCTAGCAACTGCGTGCACACACTACAGGTCTCGACCGTCGTCCTTGGGGCAACACCGTCAGCTGGCAGTACCACCTCGTACTCTGGCTCTTGCCTCTCACAAAACCCACACGTCATGCTTCTGCTCCTCTCTGCAAGATCTCCCGCATCTGGCTGATTTGTTGCTCATACCACGCCCGTGCTGTCTCTGGCATGAGCGCTCCAACGGTGTAACGATCTGGATCGCGTGCGATCTCCAAGATCGCCGACTGATACTCACTCATTTCGGCAATCAACTCCTTTGGCGGTTTTGCCGTGTCAGCGTCTAGGATCCTGAGTGCCTCTTGGATGCTGATCCTGATCCCACGGCTCAACTCAGGATTCCTTTTCTTGAACACCACAAGCGAGGCTTTCGTCTCGTTGCCTCGCTTGATCTGCTCAAGGTAGAAGCCGGTAAATTGCCCCACATACTTGCGTGCTGTCTCTGTGCTCATCAATGCTCCTCTCAAATGCTTGTCCCTGACCTAGCTTTGGGGTTATAATTCCCTCGAAGCTAGCTCTTGATACAGCGTCTCTGCCGTATCACTGCCTGATGCCAGATCTTGTAGCACAAATTGCGTATACTTTTGCTGATATTGCTGACTCATCAAGATCTCTCCCTTTCCTTCGTCTCGTTTGTTAAAGTGCTCGCATACCAGTGAGTAGGTGGAAGTTGTCTGCTCTGGCAGATCTACAACCCGCTCACACATACAAAAGTCCTATGCTTTTCTGGTAGAGTGATAGCCCTGGCCGTGCTCAATCACGACCAGTACAGAAAAATGTGGAGTGGAACAGATGTTGGCGAACTACGAGAGGGTTGAAACGGTAACTCCGGTGAGGATAGAAAGGGCCTGTGCTCCGGTGATCGGTGCAAACGCATATCGTTCAGCACGAGCAGTGAATGCCTGTGCCCACAGAGGCAAGACATTCCATTTGCCCTCATCAAGGGAGGCATAGCCATACTTGCCGCATTGCACACCATGAGCACGTCCTGCGCGCACGCCGAGAAACTCAGCAATGGGGCAGTGAAAGAATGTGCCGGGACGACCAACGTCGTTCTCCTTGTTGGCACAAAGCCAAGCTATGAAATCTTCTCTGTCTAATTCCTGCATACGAACCACCTTTCTGTGTTCTTTCCTACAAAGAAAACTTAACAGGATCTAGCCAATACCGCGTGTATGAACGTCGCCATACCTCAACCTACTTGGGTTGATACGAGGATCACCAGTGTTGAGTCCATAGACTAGGGCGGTAAATGCCCGTTCGCGGGTCATGTGCTCAAAGGAGACGGGAGTCACGCTCCGGTAGGTGCCTTCTGATGTGTACATGGTCTCGTTATTGACTGTGGCTAACGCTTCTACTGCTTGCACTTCTTCATTCATGATGCATTTTTCTCCTCATCAGGATCTGCCTGCTGTTCTTCCTGATCGAAATTGAGCAATTTCCATTCCTGTTCTTGAATCTGGTCAAGCAGGTCTCGCACAGGTGTTGGCAACGCATGCATTGCTCTGTAGAGGGCTTTATGATACAGGCTCGTGATCTCTCGATGTCGTTTCATCCAGTTCTCATGATTAGCTAGAGCCTCCGGCGATCCTGCCGATGGCAGTGGCTCCATGGCTTGCATCTCAGCCAGCAGCTTGCTCAGCGACTCTCCGACGATTTCTTGTAGGGTCTTGATAGGTTGGGTCATAGCATCCCCCCTTGCTGCAAGGTTCCTCTTTCGCGCTTGCGCATAAAACCCACGATCGAGGGCGAAACAAGAATGTGCCTGTGTTCGATAGGCTTTCTCAGGTACAATCCAGAGAGGCTCGTGCACCTACTCAGCGCCACATAGACCTGACCGTGCGCAAACGCATCGTGGGTCAGATCAACGATGATGGAGTCGTGAGTCTGGCCCTGTGACTTGTGGACGGTTATCGCCCACGCCAACCGGACAGGAAATTGAGTGAATGAGCTAATGACCTCTTTCTCAATCGTTCCGGTTGCCCTGTCGTGGGAATAGCGAATCTTCTCCCATGTCTCTTTTGGCAAAGCATACACAATACCGTTAATACGTACTTTTACCTCAGTCTCGGAAAGCTCGTTGACAACTACAAGCGTTCCATTGACCCAGCGTCTGCCAGGATCATTTTTTAATAAGATGACCTGCGCCCATCACTGCTCGGTACTCATATGCCTCCCCAGGCAACTCGTCCAAGCGAGTCTGGTTGATCTGAGATACCAGAGCATTGGTCGCCGCCAAGGTGATCACCTCGTCGCGCGGTGCAGGCACGCAGCGTTTATTCAACAGTTCTAACTGCTCATCACTTATGGTACCTTCTCGTACCGCATTGAGCGTATTTTTGAAATCCTCATCTTTTTGTCTGAAGATCTCTGTTAGCTCAATGGTTCGCAGTTGCGCCTGTTTCCATACTTGCGCTTGGAAAAAGTACGGACCTCCATAATGGGCTTCAAAGTAGAGTGCAAGCTGCTCATCATCAACCACGGGCGGGAGTTGATAGGGGTCCCCCACCATGACGACTTGGATTCCTCCAAAGGGCTTGGTATTGCCATACGCCTGTCGCAACCTTGTATCAACCGCATCCATCACATCAGCCCTCACCATCGACACCTCGTCAATGACTAGCGCATCGACATGGCGAAGCAGTGTAGAGAGGCGACTGTCCACCGTGAGCGCATTAGGGCCTATGAACCCTACAGGTAGTCGGAAGAGCGAATGGAGTGTCTGGCCGCAAACATTCAGTGCGGCGATTCCAGTCGGAGCAGCTACGATCGCTCGTTTTCTTGTATGAGATCTCCAGTACGAGAGGAGGGCGGATTTGCCTGTCCCAGCTCGTCCAGTGATGAAGATGTGATCGTGTGTGCGCTCAAGTAGCCCAAAGCACTCTCGTTGCTCACGACTTAAGTCGAAACTGCTCGTCTCGTTTGCTTTTTTCATATGGCTGCTCACTTTGCCATGTCTCTCTCATGAGCGAGTTTCTGTTTGCGAAACCAGCGGCGTGCTGAGTCGAGGGCACTTGCTTCACGATTGAGGTGCCTGAGCATCTTCGAGGCCAGAGCAAGCGTTGGCTTGCGCCGACCAATTACAATGACATGATCAAGCCAACGCGCTATGACATCGGGGTTCGGCGAGGCTTTGTCGGCCACCAGCGCTTGGAAAATGCGGATCTGGACTTCGCTTCTGGTGATGAAGTTGTCGGTCGCCTGCCTGATTTGCATCAGCTCCAAGATTTGCGAAGCGGTCAGCGGGTAGACTTGGCTGTAATCCACTTCACAGCCCTTGCGCAGAGCAAAGTACTGGCACGTCTGCTTACATTGCGCAAGATATTGCTCGTAGTTCAGTTCTGTCTCTTCTTCTGTTGTATTCATGTGTTCCTTCTTTCTGCTCTCTAAAGATCTTGGGGAATCGACGAAAAACCACGAGGGGAAACGAGCCAACTCTGCCCACTCATCGTACTGACAATGACATCACCAACTGATGTAGAGCGGTGAAATTGGACAGCAAGCCAGACAACCTCTGGCTTGTTGGTCCAGTCTGTTGCTCCATGGTTAGTAATGGTGAAGACCTCTTCAAGAGTGCTTGCCTCAACGGTTGCAACATGGGTGAAGCGTGAACCTCGGTCTGCTTGCCAGTTCTCTGCACTGGGGAACACCATAGCCAGGGGGTCATGGGCATGGTAGACCTTGTAGCGTTCTGAGAGAGAAATGTTTGACATGGTTCTAGACCTTCCCGCATGTCTCACATGCTTGTGCTAATTCATGCATCCTTGCTCACGCTACGAGCCGTCCATCAGCTCGCCTCTACTGACCGTCCGATCGGCAGAGGCGAAGTGATAGCGTGGCTGTAGATGGGATGAGCCTTTGAGGGAGAACTGATAGAAAAGAGTAAGAGGGAACCACCACCACATAACCGCCTCATACCAAACAACTACTGGGCAATGGCTTCATG
>VBJK01000195.1:0-3931 GCA_005879655.1 Chloroflexota bacterium
TTATGCGACAAATGCGTGGCGAAGCAACCACGACACCCGATGATACTATTGCAGAGGAGCCATAGCCATTTATGGTAAGAACGCTGACCACAACACTCACAGCTACCGTGAATGCTACAACGCGCGTGCCTGCGCTAAACGTTACGCTAGAAGATCATATCCAGCATTTCGCCCAGTATAAGGCACCAAATAACGCTGATGCATGGCATGATGCCTGTATCGCCAACGATGGTAGCATTATTCGTGTACAAGTGACACGTGGCGGCACCGGCTTTGCAGCAAACTTCCAGTTTCAACGTGTAGCCGACCCAACGTCATCGAGCCAGTGGCAGGGCTGGACGACGCTGGGCGGCGGGTCGGGTAATTGTTTTCAGGATGCTGGTTGCGCGGTCTCGAATAATAATGGTACGCTACGCGCGTTTGTACAGCGTGGCACCGGCGGCGCTAATATATGGGTGTGGACCAGCAACGATAATGGACAGACCTGGAGCACGTCGCCAACTTCGATTCTGACACCGCCGGGCAATGCCTTGCTCAAGGGCATCAGTAGTGCGGGCAATAACGATGTGTTTTTTCTCTACGACGTGCTCGGTGGTGATGCGATCGGTTGCTCATTCTTTAGCGGCGGCTCGTGGTCTGCATTGCGCACATGGACGCTCGCCACCATCACTTCTGGTGCGGGCCTTTCCGCCTACTGGACCGGGACTCTATACCAGATTGCCTATAGCGATAGCTACACGCTCAAGCAATGTAGCTATCATCCCACCACCACAACCTGGACGGCATTACCCGATATCGCTCCGGCCACCAGCACGGCCATCGGACGTATTGCACCACATCTCACTTTTGATAGTAGCACTGGCCTGTATAATCTCGTCGTGTGCGAGATTGATACGGGCCTGCTCACAGGTGCCGTCTATCAGTACCCACGCGTGCGACAGAGTAGCGATTTGCAACATTGGTCGAGCGGCTTCATCATGCACGATATTACAGAGCAATATGGAGCTGTCCTGCTGCAACGTCCAGGTGATGGCTCGTACCTGACCAGCATGGCACTGATTATGCGCTCGCCCAACTACGCAAGTACTAATGCAACACAGTTTCTCGACGTGAGCAACGCTATTCTCTCCTACACACGGCACGAGACGATCAACCAGCCGAGCAGACTCGAAATCGTGCTCGACAACAACCGTGGCACCTTTAATGCAAAACTCGGTAGTGCCAGCAATTACCAGCCGCTCAACCTCAACTGCTCGCTCGTCCTCTCGGAAGGCTACAAAACCGGTAATCCACCGAGTACCAGAGAAGTTGTGAAGGTTGGCACATATCGTATCGCGCGTATACAATTCAAGCGTAGTCCGACCGCGAACCAAGTCAGCATCAGCGCCATTGACCGCAGTCGTGACCTGGACCTGCTCAACCGCTTCCAGACGACCTATACCAATCAGACCGTTTCATACCTGATCACGGAAATATGCGTACGGGCGGGCCTCTTCTCCCTCTCGCTACCGACAACCGCGCAGATTAGCCAACAGATTCCCATCTTCGTGTTACAAGCGGGACAGAGCTACCGTCATGCACTGGACAATCTATGTACAACCTATGCCCTTGCCTACTTCCTCGATCAGAATGAGCAGCTCGTCTTCCGCGAATCGAGCAATAGTGATCCCGTTACATGGAGCTATCAGCCGGAGATTGAGCTACTAACAATGGGTGCAGACGATCAGCGCGGCAACCACGTCATCGTCACCGGCAAGCCACCCACCAGCGCTCCCATCGGAGCCTTAACCACCGGCGAGACATACGATGACCCTCATATGCACCAGGTCGGTCTCGAACGCATCATCCAGCACATCGACCAGAAATTGACGACCACGGCCCAATGTAATCTGAAAGCCAGCTTCATCCTCTCACAAGAGCGGCGCAACCAGATTACGCACCAAGTCACCATTCCGGCCAATCCAGCGCTCCAACTGCTCGATGTCATCTCACTCACCGACTACAACGCGCCACAAGGCATAGGGGATGCAGAAAGCGCACTCGGTGGTACTGCTGCTCGCATCACACACAGCGAGCTGCACTATGAAGCACAATCGGCCACCTATAAGATGGTATTGCAGTTGGAGGGAGTATAAATGAAATTACACAATTTTCCATTGTTATCGCAACTCGACGATCAACAAGAGATAAATCGGCTCTACGATTGCGTGCCCGCCTGTATCGCGGCAGCGTTACGCTACCTCGTAGGTGGCGCATATACCGGAGCAAGCGTAAAGGACGCCGTCTATGGCAAAGACTACCAGGGACCAACAGCGCCCGCCAACTATGTCGCATTTTGTCATGCACAAGGCGTCACACTCAGCGCAATCGATGGCGACCCCAAGCAACTGCTTCACGCCGTTCGCGCACAACTTGCCCAGGCGAGGCCAGTAATGGGCACCATTCCCGATCCCTACGCCAACCCCTCACTCGACTGGACACACGTCGTCACCTTCTTCGGCATGGACGAGTCGCAACCGCACACATTACTAGCATTGGATCCCTACGGCGGCAAAGTAGTAACAAAAAATGATACATCATGGGCCAGCTTGCTACAATTCCGGCAAGTCTGGACATTCTATACAGGAAAGCGAGGTGACACCGTGGGTGTACCAATTGGTTGGACGGACGACGGCACACAGCTCAAGCCGCCCAATAGCGAATTCGTCGTTGTGAAGGGCTTCCGCCAATGGATCTTAGCCCACGAATGGGATGCCAGCAATATCCCACTCGAAAACGAACAAAGCCTGCCCCAGATCGAACTTAGCAATCCCAGCCTTGGCGCAGGCACCCGTCAACGTTTCCGCTGGACCACACTCGAACATACCGAAAAGCGCGGCGTCTTCGAGAGCTGGACCGGACCAGAATTACTGTTTCTTGAAAGAGAATTAAAGCAGCTCCTTCAGCACCCACAGGCCATACCCAACATCAAAACGCAACTTTCTGCAAACACCATCTCGTTGTTGCAAGATCTCGCACTGATTATACAAGCCTTGTTACATTAAAGACTCAATATACAAAGCTACTGTTTGTAGAACCGTAGACGCGCGATTTATTGCGCCAGGGAGTTTATCCATGTTACTGTCTGATATAGAAAGCGCTGTACGGCTCGACCTCTTCGATCCAGCTGGCAGCAATCAGCGCTGGACAAACCAGGATCTTGATCGTGCCATTGACAAGGCCCTTGATCGCTATTCAGAATATTACCCTAACCTGCTCTACGTAGACATGGCGTCCCAACCATTCCAGCGCACCTATCCCTATCCACAATCGTGGAACCCAAACTATCCTGTACTCTGGATCGAGCGCATCATCTCCCCGCTACAGGTCTACGGCTCGTACTTTAACGCGCCGAGTAGCGGTCCTAGCGCAAACGCCATCACCGGCACAGCACTCGGCATAGGACTCTATCAGTACGCCGCGACCTTCATCAGCCAGGGTGGCGAGACCACGCCCTCGCCCATCAGCAGTATCACAACCACAACCAACAACCAAGCGGTGAATCTCAGTAATATCCCACTTGGACCAGCGCAACCTGGCACACCGAGCGTCTCCACTAATACAGTGATCGGGCGCAACATCTATCGCAGTCTGCTTGGCGGTGGCAAACTCTACCTGTTAGCAACCATACAGGATAATGTCACCGCCACGTTCAGCGATACCACACCAGATAGCGCACTCGCAACCATGCCCGGCGCGCCAAGCATTAACACCAGTGGCATCATGTGCTATCCACCGAGGGAGCGCAACTTTGCCGAGCACAGTAACATCTGGGACAGCACCGCAGCGCTAGCTACGGGAGGCAATCAGGGCAACATGGGTAGCGTCGGCGTCAACCAGAGTGTCACGAACCCCAGCTTTACCCTCATGCTCAACAACGCCGAATTGCCCA
>VBJK01000195.1:3937-8015 GCA_005879655.1 Chloroflexota bacterium
CCCCGAAATTCACCGTGACATCATCGTTCTGGGTGCGACCGCCTATGCCATGGAGGCATATCAAGTGCCAACGAACGACAACTTCGATTTTCAAGATGGTAGCCTGCACGATCGCGTAGATGATAGCAAGATTCCAAATGCCTGGACAACTGCCGCCAGCAATCGTATGAAGCAATTTATTGCTCGCTTGGAAGAGATCAAAGAGAAACGAGACTTTGCCACCAGTGCGCGAACTGCCTGGGGCGATGTCCCACGTTACTGGACAAGGTTATAAGCGCATGAGTGACCTCAATAACATCTTTAACCTGATTAATACAGCATTGCTGCTTGCACTAATGGTCGGAGGCTTCTTCGCTTTTCGTAACGGCGCAGTCAGAACGGCCAACGAGGTACAGGAGCGCGTCATCAACGCCCTGCAAGCCGAAGTCGCATCGCTCCACCAAAAAATCAGCGACCTCAAAGTAGAGAACATACGTCTCAATCAGACCATCAATACCATCATCTCGGCCCTCAAGGCACGTGGCCTCGCCATCACCATCGACGGTGACATGGTCAACATTAAAGACGATCGGGGTCATTGGACAACGACGCAAATTCAAGAGGAAATGTAGTCAATGAGTTGGGAGAAGCTGGCATATGGCAACAATAGGCGTCGATTGTGAAATCATCATCGATGGTACCGGCTACTTCGTCAAGCCTGGCAGCTACACGCTCAAGCAGCCGCGTATACGCAAAGCCACCCTCAGAGCCGACGGTGGTGAAGCCTACATCGATCTTGGCCCAGGCAAACGCACATGGAGCATGATCATTCTAGCCATTAATGACCTGTTGCGCTACGACGGCATAGCGACCGGCCTGACCGGGCAACAGTACCGCGACGCCTTGCGTGCTTCATACACCAACAGCACTGGCAGCACCATCAACTTTACCGACCCGCTCAGTAGCACACCAATCGCCGTCCACTTTGACTCGTATACCGAGCGAGTCCTCGACCTGCACAGCCAGATGATCTATCTGGCTGTGGGCGGGAGCTTGGCCGCATCATATGAAATCGAGATAACACTAGTGGAGGCATAATAAGAACTTACGTCTCACTCTGTACATTCCAAGTGAGCAAATAATCCTGTGCTTCCTCTTGAGTGCGGGCCAAAGCAATCTTGAGAATGAGGTTGTCCAAGATCTGAGGCTGCTCAATGAGTGAAAGCTGTCCCTTCGCCAGCGTCTTCAATTTAGGGAAGCGTTCAGCAACGAGCGTCAAAAGTGTCTGGCGCACTCCCTGTACTATCTCTTGTCGCTCTTTCTCGATGCCCTGCTTAATGCCTAGTACAATACCTTCCTCTTTACCTTCCTCTTTGCCTTGTGCAAAGATGTGTTTATAGACTGGAGTATCACGAAAGATATCTTGTAACACGGTAAACCTCCTTATAAGCCAATCTTGCTCATCTTCTTTAAAAACCAATGATGCAAACAGTTGAGTTAGTGCGAGCAGCTCTTTGTCGATTGTATCATGTGCAGGCAATAAGCGTGCGATGATTTCTTCTATAACTTCTCTTCTTTTTCCATCATGTGAAAACGGAACGAGTGGCAGAATGCCCCGCAGTCCTGTTGCAAACAATTCTTTGGCAGCATAATCTTCCAACTCTATAACTTCATAGTGGAAACGCAAAAGCTCCTTTCCTGCGGGTGAAAGCCGTATTAACGGCGGTTTAGGTCGCTTTCCACCCTTTCGTAAATAGATCACATACGACATAATTGGACATTGATAGCGTCGATAAGCCAGAGCGTTGTACTCCAAGAGGCGCTGCGCCATATCGTCATCTGGAGTACTTTGAGCCTCAATATGCATGAAGACTTTCTGATCTCCATGGCTGGCCTCAAGCATCAAATCAGCATCAATTTTTACGCTCTCGAACTCTTCAGATCTCCTGCCAGCGAACACAACATCACCGGCAATCCAACTGAGCAGATCCTGAGTACAAATATCCAACAACCTCTTCCATCCGTTATCGTAAGGCGTCTTCACAGCAACATTCTCCTTTGCCTTTGGTATATGCCATGAGTATAACATAAAACGAAGCAGTTGAAAATAGTAATTTACTAATATTTTTGCCATTGCTAAAAACACAAAAAAAGTACCCCTATCCAAACGATCGTTCGATAGCTTGATCGATTGGATATAAGTACTTTAGTATAAAATTTTATTTACAAATTGTTATGCCGGTTGAGGTTGTAGTCTTACCGCAACCTCCGCCGTTTCATACTTATTGGCAAACACACGGGGGCTACAGTAAATATTACGCTTGGCAAAACATGCTGGCGACTCTAGTATGAGTCGTGTCTGCACATGGGGCCGACTGGCACCTAGTCCCCTAAAGCATGGTTCAGTCAGGGTATAAGCGGGATCATATACCCACCCTGGACAAGGGATATCATAACGTTCACACAAGTATTCAACAGCAGCAGCGCAAAACGCGCCCCACTGCCGCAGTTCTGGTCCTGCATCCGTTGGCACGTGAAGCGGTTCTCTCACCAGTTCTGCACGCTGATCAGTTGCATAACTATACCAGTAGTTCAGAAAATCACCCAAGGCATTCCAGGCTCTTTCGCCCTGTATGATCTGCTGGTACGTCATCTTCATTGTTTGTAATGCGGCCCACATGATATTGGCCTCCTGTTCCTTAAATAATTATACCACTGGTTGATCGACTTCACTGAGTGTGACCGTCTATTACGTCCTGTGCTTCCTCAATCCCTCTTAGCGCTCAATGTCGATCGAGATAGGTTGCAAAGAACTGTAAGACCCGCTGCTCATACTCTGCCGTATGGGCCTGAAGCGAACCCGTATGACCCCCATTGGAAGCAATCCATTCCTGCTTCGGTGCGTTCGCCTCCTGGTAGCGTTGCCGTTCACCCGCTAAAGGGGTCGTTGTATTGGTATCGTCGGCGCTGTGAATGAAGAGAACTGCACGTGGGGAGATTTGACCAACGATAGAGAGGGGGCGAACTTGTGACAGATGCTCACCGATCACCGTGTCTACAAGGGCAGACTCGTAGGGCGGAAGTGGCATGACCGAAAGATGGTCCATCCGCTCGGTTTGTGCTCGCTCATCAATCCAGGCGCTATCGGCAACGGTCGCTTGTGCTGAATGGTCGTGTTAGAAGTGTATGTCTGCCGTTGCCTCCGCGATATTTTCCGATGGCCGAGCTAGGAACTTGAGCGTAAATTTCTGATCGTTTTGTGGCATTAGGAACGTGATAGCACCAGTCGTCCCGCTTGATCCAGGTGCAATAAGGGATGGTAAAGTTGAATGTGTTGGAGCAGTAGTCACGTCAGGTGCTTGTAACCGAAAATAGTCATCCGGGCGCACGACAAAGTCAGCATCCGTTGAGTTGTCAGCTTTGAGTGTAAGAATGATATAACGGTAGCCTGCTGTCGCTTGCGTTCCGTATGCGCTTAACTGCGCATTGGCCTGTGTGACAGTCCAGTTGAGGCCACCATATTTGAGCGTTGCATTCGGTTGGACGGTGATGGGCTGATACTGTGACAGATCACGATTTGACTTGAGGGGGACATTTATCTGATGTTCGGTGTTGGTTCCGATACGCAAGGTCAGCGTGTTCACATCCAGCTTACTGGGTACCGCAAAGTCGATCCAATTGTTGCGCACAACCCCTTGTGAAATCAGCGTTGAGTCCTGTGCCTTTTCAGGTGCTATCTGTGTCCCATCGGCTTCCACCAGACGGGATGAATCGTTGTAATAGATATTGACATCCGTTTCAGATGTATTATTCTCCTTTATCGATATACGCAGCAGGTATGGGCTTTGACTGTCGCCGTCATCAGTGAATTTCGTCTGCTGATCAACCGCAAGGATTGTAATCTCGACGCTTTTGTATGTAATTGTGTTGTTATTAGATGAATGTGAAACATTGCTGGATGATGTAGCTGTTGGTGTGGCACCACCACCAAAAGGTAGTTCATTGTCGTTCGGGACCTGGTTCCCACATGCGCCCAGTCCAGCAACAATGGCAAAACCTAAGAGACTTAATAGTACCGTTTTGGGGAGGGAAAAGACAC
>VBJK01000065.1 GCA_005879655.1 Chloroflexota bacterium
GTCACTGTGCTGGCTGGACTGAATAGTTCGGGGAAGAGTAGTCTGTTGCAATCAATATTGATGATCTCTCAGACTTTGGGCAACCGTGTATTGGATCGCCCTCTGTTACCCAACGGGCCAATCGTGCAGCTTGGGACCTTTGAAGATATTTTGAACTATGGCACTAGCTCAAAATATCTTACTATCATGTTCACATTAAATTATAAATCAGAATTTTCTGGAATATGCCATACAGAAGAGGATTTTCTGAGTGCAGCTTTTGAAGGATCAAAAGCAGATGAAATAACGGTTTGTGTTAAATTCAGTTCTTTAACCAAAAATCTGTCTAACCTCGCTAATTTAAATATCATCATTGAGCGAATCTCATTACAAGTAAGTCCAAGCATAGGAGTTTCCGTAAATCAGAAGACTTATGACGATTTTGAAATGATAATAGGACCAATAAGCCAAAGTGCGCTAAATGTGCTTCTTGAAAATGTTCCCTTAAAAAGCTCTCCACGTTTCGCTACGAAACAACCTTATATTGGAACAATAAAAACACAAGATAACCAAAATACTGAAACTTATGTCATAACTTCTTTTACTCATTTTCTCCCTAGTCAATTGCAAGCAGTAGGTGTTGGTGTCAGCCAGATTCTTCCTATCCTGGTGATGGGTTTATTAGCCCCTCGCAACACGCTCCTCATCATCGAACAGCCGGAACTACACCTTCATCCGCGCGTCCAGGCCCGTCTGGGGGATTTCTTCATGGGGTGGTATTAGCCAAGTTAGTGTACATTGCAGCAGCCGTTATTGCAGACAAAGCGATGGATGTAAAATGTAACTTGCGCCACTTGCGTGAGAGCAAAGCAGCAGATAGTCCCCAACGTACACGAGTAAGTGACGGCGCTAAAGCATGGCGTTTAACGTTAACGGACAAAGGTGTTGGCTGGCGTATGCACTACTGGCGTATACCAGTAGAAAACGGTAGTCGCATAGAGTTCGCTAATGTCCTCAAGAAGCATGATCCAGAGGAGATATGGTAGGCTTATGCCGTAGTGTTATCCTCCAAACCTAACGCCTCAATCGCGTTTTTGCGCAACATAAACTTCTGGACCTTGCCGCTAGCCGTCATAGGATAAGCATCAACAAATTGGAAGTAGCGTGGTATCTTCTGATGACTGATCTGACCCTTACAATACTCACGTAGCTCTTCTTCCGTGAGCGTACTACCCTCCTGGAGACGCAGCACAGCAAGCAGCTCCTCGCCAAAGAACTTATCTGGCACACCTAGCACCTGTGCATCAGCGACCTGCGGATGGCGTATCAGCAACTCTTCGATCTCGCGCGGAAAGATATTTTCGCCACCACGAATGACCATTTCTTTGCTCCGACCAACAATTTTGATATATCCATGCTGATCCATTACGGCAAGATCACCAGTATGAAGCCAGTTGTCATGGTCAATCGCCTCGGCTGTCTGCTCCGGCATGTTATAATAGCCCTGCATCACAAGATAACCACGACAACAGAGTTCACCTTGCTCCCCACATGGTAATATATGTCTGGTAGCAGGATCAATAATAGCGACATCTACATAAGGCAGGGGTATACCAACAGTGGTAGATTTCAATGTAAAAGTATCATCGGGGGATGTCGATGTAATGACGGCGCTGGCCTCAGTTTGTCCATAGATGATCACTATATTAGTTCCCATGGCCTCTTTTACTTGCTCCATTAAGAAGGTTGGGACAGGTGCGCCACCGATGATGATAGTACATAATGATGATAAATCGTATTCAGCGAATTGAGGGTGTTGTATCATCGCTAGTAGCATGGTCGGCACAACGCCTAAAAAGGTGCAACGTTCTGTACTGATAATTTGCAGCATTTTTAAAGGATCGAACGCAATTATGGGGTACAAGGTAGAGCCGATGGAGAGTGCTCCCAGCGTGCCCAAGACAGAGCCACCGACATGGAAGAGCGGAAGAGCGGTACATAGACGATCACTCCCACTCACTCCAACACGCGTGGCATAGATTATGGCATTATTAATAATGCTGCGATGAGTCAGTACTGTCCCTTTGGGAAAACCTGTGGTGCCAGATGTGTGGAGGATCATTGCTGGGTCCGTAGGCTTGACCGATGCTTGCCGCTCCTGTAGCTCTTCCTCACTCACCGTCCCACCACCAGCTACTAACTCGCGGAACAGCGTGGGACGCCAATCTTGCGAAGGTGAGGTATGCATATCGCCGCTTCCCAGCAAGCACACGTAACGCAGTATGGGGAGCCGTTCACTGCTTACCTTTCCGTTGTGCACATCCGCTGTGATCAGTGAGCGAACGGTTGCAAGACAATCCTGATCTCTAACACGAGCCATGAAGAATAATGCGGAGACATCACCTTGCTTGAGCACATATTCCAGTTCCGTTGCGCGATGTGCCGGGTTAATAGTCACCAGCACTAGACCAGCTTTCGCCGCTGCCATCTGTAACAATGGCCATTCCGGTAGGTTGGTGGCCCAGACAGCGATATGCTCTCCTTTTTGCAGCCCCAGCGCCATTAACCCTCTGGCAACTTCGTTGGCTCGGTTGCGATACTGCTGGTATGTCCAGCGTAGCTCTAATGTATCTTTATATTCAGGATAGCAAGCATACACCAGCGCTTCTTGTTCAGGAAATTCACTCGCCCGTTGGTCCAAAAGGTCGCCAATGGTGATCTTGAGGAGGGGATCACCAGCCATCTCGGCCTGCCAATATGCCAGGCCATCATCACTCATGCCCATAACGCTCTCCTATTCGTTCATTGCGAACAGTACTTTCCCTAGAACGGACTACAAAATACATGCATATACGAGTTATAGAGTACATGACTTCTTCGTATCGTACATCGTCTCATGTTTGCTGTCAAGTCTTCTTTCCTTTTATGCCAGAGACGTAGGTCATGTATAGTTGTAGAATCAGTCATATAAAAAGCAGGGTCATAAAAACATGCAGCATAAATTGCGCAGTGGCATAGCGTCTGGGTCTCCATGCTTTGGGGGGAACTCCCCCCTTCCCCCCCAGGGCACCCACAAGGGATGCCCCTACAATGGTACGATGACACCCCGCAGGCCGGTCCGTACCCGTGTCGCGGCATGCTTTGGGGGGAACTCCCCCCAAAGCATGGAGAGCATAGTGTCTACCTCTCTTGACAAGGCTCAGATGAACGTCAGATACTGTCCTTACAAGATGCGGGAGGGAGCCAATGTCCTTTCTCGACTCGATTGAGGGGATTGAAAATTGCGAAGGAATAGAGTAAGAGACTATGTTTGATTCTAGCAAAGTAGGCCATAGCTTTCCTCCATTCAGCATCGATGTTGAACGTTGCAAAATTCACGAACTCGCCCTCGCTATTGGCGATGATAACCCTATTTACCATAGCCGTGGAGCGGCTGAGGCTGCTAACTATAAAGATGTACCACTCTACCCTACCTCTCCTACCGTTTTTCATTTTTGGGGAAATACTCAGATGCGGCAGGAACTAGTTGAGGTTGGTATTGATGTCATGCGCATCTTGCATGGTGAGGAAGAATACGAATATCTTGCCCCCGTTTATCCGGGTGATACTCTGACTGGTGTCACCAGCATTCTCAGTGGCAAATCGCGTCGTGGGCGTGATGGGTCCAGCATGGATATTGTCACGACTGAAACCCGCTATACGAATCAGTATACTCAGCATGTGCTGAGTACACGCACAACCTTTGTGGTACGGAGCTGAAGGAGGGCAGCATATGACAAGCAATGTACAGGCCACTACGAAACGTTATTATGAGGATGTGCAGGTTGGTGACAGCATTCCTCAGTTGGTGAAAGATCCCATGACTCATCTACGTCTGGTGCGCTACGCTGGTGCATCCGGTGATTTTAATCCCTTGCATACTGATCCCAAGGTTGGCGAGCTGATCGGTACAGATGGTATTATCGCTCACGGGATGTTGATCATGGGCTTTGTCGGTCAATTGCTGAGTGATTACGTGGGGCCGGAGTCTCTGCGTAAATTTAATGTGCGTTTCAAGGGCATGACGCGCCTGGGTGATGTGATTACCTGCACAGGCACTGTCACTGAGAAGTATGAACGAGACGGCGAAGGACGCATAGCTGGCAAAGTACAGGCTGTTGATCAGAACGGCGATGTCAAGGTGGCTGGCACCTTTGTCGCGGCATTACTACGTCGTAGTTAAGGCCGCAGGGCAACCACAAGGGATTGCCCTTACAATGGTACGAACACACCCTGCTGGCCGATCCGTTGTCCATTGTAGGGGCAATCCCTTGTGGTTGCCCTGAAGCCCAAAGGAGGGTTATTTCATGGGTATGCTTGATGGCAAAGTCACTATTATCACAGGCTCCGGGCGTGGGATAGGAGCCTCCGCCGCAAAACTATTTGCTGCCGAAGGGGCAAGGGTGGTGGTAAGCGACCTCGATGCAACTCCCGCAGAGGAGACGGCCAGCGCTATTCGTGCCGCCGGTGGCAAAGCCATCACCGTAGTTGGCGATGTCACGGATGCGGAGTTCCCGGCCCGACTCGTCAAATCCACACTCGATACCTTTGGGGCTATTGATGTCATTGTCAATAACGCTGGCTACACCTGGGATGGAGTGATCCAGAATATGACAGATAAGCAGTGGTATGCCATGCTCGATATTCATCTGACTGCCCCGTTCAGAATTTTACGCGAAGCATCCCATTATATGCGCAGTGTAGCCAAGAAAGAGCAAGCCGCCAGTGGCCAGGCTAAGCCCCGCAAAGTGATCAATGTCTCCTCGGTCTCTGGTGTCTATGGCAACGCCGGGCAGGTCAACTATGCAGCTGGTAAGGCTGGCATTACTGGTGTCACCAAAGCACTGGCCAAAGAATGGGGGCGTTACAATGTGCAGGTAAATGCCGTCTGTTATGGCTTCATCGATACGCGGCTGACTGCGGTTAAAGAGAAGGGCGAGACTACCCAGCGTGATGGTGAAAATGTGGCCCTGGGCGTCCCTGAACAGATGCGTCAGGCTGGAGCATTGATGATTCCTCTGGGGCGGCTTGGTACGCCGGAAGAGGCCGCAGGACCGATGCTCTTCCTCGCCTCCTCGCTCTCTAATTATGTCTCTGGACATGTGTTAGAGGTGACTGGCGGGCGCATCGGCTAACGATCACAAAATGGCTGAAAAAGAAGCAGTATTGCGCTCATTAAAAATATTGCTGCCAAAAGGGCAGG
The DNA here is from genome assembly GCA_005879655.1 of Chloroflexota bacterium. The sequence goes on from VBJK01000065.1 coordinate 5,222, forward strand.
TCTTTACCGATAAAGCCTCGCTCATCGCATACGAAGCCGATGCAGGCATTGATAAAGGTTTGCCCGATGCAGTCGTCTTGCCGCGCAACACAGAAGAGGTACAACGTATTGTGCGCTGGGCTGGCGAGCAGCGTGTTGCGCTAATTGCACGTGGCGCAGGAACGGGTCTTTCGGGTGGTGCAGTTGCCGAGCGTGGAGGCATCATTGTCGATTTCGCTCGTATGAACCGTTTACTCGCTATCGATAGCTATGAACGTAGCGCGGTCGTAGAACCAGCCTTGAGTAATCTCCGTCTGGATGAGCAAGCCAGCATGTTAGGCTTATACTTTCCTCCTGATCCATCGAGTCAGCGTGCCTCAACGATTGGTGGCAACGTTGCCGAGAACGCAGGGGGACCACATTGTTTCAAATATGGGGTGACAACCAATTACGTGACTGGTTTAAAGGTCGTCCTGGCCGATGGACAACTGGTCCGTGTTGGTGGACGTGCCCTCGATTATCCTGGCTACGATCTGGTCGGTCTGATCACTGGTAGTGAGGGTACGTTAGGACTGATCACCGCTATCTCTGTTCGCCTGTTACGTCATCCGCCTGCTGTCAAGACTATGCTGGCTGTTTTTGAGACAACTAAGCAGGCAGGTCATGCCGTATCGGCGATTATTAGCGCAGGTCTTGTCCCGGCAACGATGGAGATGATGGAACAAAAAATTATACGCATCATCGAACCATTTGCAAAGGCAGGTCTTCCTCTGGATGCGGGTGCCATCTTGATCATTGAAGTTGATGGCCACCCACAAAGTCTGGATATGCAAATTGCAGAGATTGCACAGATTTTACGTAAGTATGCTGTACGCGAGATAAAATTTGCGCATTCAGCACAGGAGCGTAACAGAATCTGGCTTGCCCGCAAAAGCGCAGCCGGAGCAGTCACTAGGCTGGCACCGTCCTACTATACCGTAGATGTAACAGTTCCCCGCAGCAGCCTGACAGAGATGCTTGTGCAGGTCGATGCAATCTGTGAACGTCATGCACTCCAAACCGGCTACCTGATGCACGCTGGCGATGGAAACTTGCATCCGCTGATCTTGGTCCCCGAACCAGAAAATTCTGAGCTTATGCACCATGTACACGAAGCTGGTTGGGAGATTGTCAAATGTTGCGTGGCGATGGGAGGCAGCATAACTGGCGAGCACGGCGTCGGGATAGAGAAACGCGCATACATGTCGCTAATGCATAACACAGCAGAATTAATGGCGATGTGGGATGTAAAAGCAGCGTTTGATCCGCTCGGCCTCTTTAATCCCGGAAAGATCTTCCCCAGTGCTACAAAGCACGAACATATTTCATATAGCCATGATGATTTACCTGACACGGCATACAATGGCCGGGTCAGCCTGCATTGGGGGGCATCGCCCCTCACCCCTCCAGGGCACCCACAAGGGATGCCCCTACATTGGGGGGCATCGCCCCTCACCCCTCCAGGGCACCCACAAGGGATGCCCCTACATTGGGGGGCATCGCCCCTCCCCCCCCCAGGGCACCCACAAGGGATGCCCCTACAATGGTACGAACACGCCTCCCAGGATGATCCGTCGTCCATTGTAGGGGCATCCCTTGTGGGTGCCCTGGGGGGGGAGGGGCGATGCCCCCCAATGCAGGCTGACCCCAATAGCCCACTACCCGGACCAGGGGAAACGTTCACGCCGACCAGTGTGCAAGAGGCAGCACAGGGCTTACGCGCCCTCGGCAATGCAGGATTACGAGCACAGATCGGAGCAGTACATGCAGGTCAGCAGAAGTATGTACAGATCAGTACTAGCGGGTTGAGTGGCATCAAGACCTACGCTCCCGATGATCTCTACATCACCGTGGGGGCAGGTACAAAGTTGGTCGATATCCAGAGCTTCCTCGCAGAACATGGCAAACAACTGGCCCTTGCCTCTCCCTGGCCGGCTACCACGATTGGTGGACTAGTCGCTGCGAACGTCAACGCACCACAGCGTATGCTCTACGGTGCCTTGCGTGATATGGTGCTTTATACAACGGTAGCCCTCGCCGATGGACGCGTAATACGAACAGGACGCCCACTTGTGAAAAATGTGGCGGGCTATGATCTGACAAAAGTATTCGTTGGCTCACATGGTACCTTGGGCCTTATTGCCGATGTCACACTCAAATTCGTCGTCCCCGCGCGCACACGGCGCACACTGCTCATGCCCATTGACGATCTACGCCAGGGCCTGATCTGGTCGCAACAGTTATTGCCGATAGCTCTGGTGGCCTCTGCCATCATCCTGTGCAAAGGCTATCAAGTGAGTAACATGCCCGCCAGCAATTATCTGCTGGCCTATACAGCGGAAGGCTTATCCAGCGCAGTGGAGGCAGAACTCGCACATGTACGGCAAACGCTAGAGGTTGTGGGTGGACCAGAGCCATACGAGAGCGATACGCTCAGCGGTACTGCTATCTGGTGTGCTATGCTTGGTGAAGCAATAATGCATCAGGATCTACTGGTACGAGTGGGTGTTCCTGCGGGAGATCTTCTGTCCTATCTGCAAGATCAGTCCATTCAGCTCCATGCTGGCTCGTTTATCGCTGATATGAGTAGTGGCCTTGTGTATGTGATGCCAGGGATGAGTGAGGTGGGAGATACACATACGTGGCTAAGCGGCTTACGTCAATTAGCGTTAGCAATGGGGGGCTATGCTCTGGTGATGAGTGAGCCGGAGGCATTTGCGGGCAAGTTGGCGAGATGGGGCTATGAGCCGGAAGGGTGGCGTGTGATGGAGGCTTTGCGGCGCAGGTGGGACCCGGCTGGGGTGTTGGTGAGTGCTGCTCCGTTTCTGCCATGATAAGTTCAGTTATCCTTCCGTATGGCACTGTGTAAACTCTTCAAAAAACTTATTGCTTCACACCAACAAATAAGCTATATTGATGTAAAGAACTAAGCGCAACTGTTGCTATGAGGATAAGCATGGACTTTGATTATCAATTACATGTATTTAAGTACCCAGGTCTTGAAAGTATTGTAATCCAGGCCATTGAATTCTTCAAAAAGACGCCTGTACACCCATTACCATCTCCTCATCGATTTGGCGGAAAAAGAATCATCTCTTCCTCAACTCCACCACCGCCTCATATAATTGATGCGTATCCTCAGCTTTACCAACGCGCACACTAGACTGAATAATACTGCTACCCACACGAGTAGTTCGCGGTATATGAATAGTTACTAGTTCGAGACCGACAGACTCAGCAATCTGCGCAAAGTATTGATCAGTAGGGATAAGCAGACCTTGCAATATGCTATTACCTAACACAATCAGTGCCGTTCCTCCGGGCTTCAGACAGTAGCATAGTCCCATCGCAAACTTATAACAGTCATTAAAATAGGTAGCGGCATAGTTTGCCCAGCCGTGTCCTCCATAAATCTTCTTATGTGGATTAAGAGATCTAAGTAGTTGCAAACGCTCCATGATATCACTACTAGACAAAGAAAAACCTAAATCCATAGTTTCCTCGTCACGCACTGTCTGCCAGTACTTACCAAAGTTCGCGTTTTCTAGGACCCTCATATCCTGTGGCTTCTCCATATAACCCAGCCAATAGAGCTGCGGGCGCGTGTTACGGTTGTAGTGGTAGTTATTGAGATATGGAGGCGATGTAACAACCAGATCAATGGACTGAGGCTCTATGTGCTGTTGGTAGTTAAAAAACGAGTCATTGATGACCGATGAACTTAGCTGTTCCTGCGGCAAGTATGACTGTAGCCAGATAATATCTTCAGTTACTTCAATGAGCTTATCCCGAATAGCCTCCATAACCGGAAAATCCGAGATCTCTGCCTTTCCACTGCTCACTCTTCTCGATAGACTAGGCTCATACGAATAATTTGAGTAACTGACCATAGTTGCAGCAAAAACCAGCTTAAAGAGATCCCTTAAAAGGTCATCACCGATAGTTGCGACAAAATCTTGAACGAGCAGAACTTTATACAATACAGTGGGGCTATAGAAGGCTGCACGGGTCTTAAAGCCTTGTGGGGGACTACTCTGAGGAGTGAGGTTTGATGCTACTCTATCTTGGTAAAAATCCTCAAAACTCTGTATTTCATCTCGTAATCTGTTTACATTTATCAGATGAGAACTGAGCTTTACACGGCAAGCTAGTGCTGGATAGGGATTGATCTCAAAGCCGATAGCATTGTGGCCCGCTAAGGTAGCCCCAACTAGAGTTGTACCGACGCCTGCAAAGGGATCTAAAACCGTCCCTTTTGTTGTCAGATAGTTGCTCAACGCTTGCTCTACAAAATCACTAGAGAACCCTGCTATCCAAGGGACCCATCTGTGAACAGGTAAGGTCTTATTTATAGCAAAAGCAGGATCACTAAAAGCAGAACCATTAGTGTAGGGAGCACGAGTTTTGTTTGCAGGCTCAGCAGTTTTCTTTCCGGTATCATCTTCTTTGATGTCAAAGAGAGGTAACTGTCTCTCAGCTCTACTTGGCGAACGCGCAGCGAGTGTCATTAGCTATCTCCCACCGTTATCTACGTCATTTTACAACACAAAAGCCATCATTTAGCCGCAACTAGTATAACAGATTCTATTCGGACTGAAAATAGCAAAAGGACCACAAAGAAACAGTCATTGCCATTGATACGGGACACCTTGTTCTCTCTCCCAAAATCGACTATACTAACCTCGAATTGAAACGCGTTCTGGTTGTGTCTGGAGGAAATACTTCATGAAAATAACATGTAAACAGCAGGATTTGAGCCGTGGCCTCTCCATTGTTGGCCATGCCGTCTCAAGCCGTAGCACACTGCCAATACTGGCCAACATTTTATTGTCAACTGATCATGGCCGCTTAAAGCTCTCTACGACAAATTTGGAGATCGGCATTAATTGCTGGATTGATGCGGAGGTCCATGGGGAGGGAATGACCACTGTGCCCGCTAAGACCTTTACTGACCTGGTGAGTAGTTTGCGGCAGGGTCAGGTGGATCTTTCTGTGCCAGAAGATGCTCATACGATTACTATGAAGTCTCAGGGTATCAATGCCAATATCAAGGGTATGGACCCGTCGGAATATCCCTTGATTCCTAGCGCCGAGGGTGGAGAACCACCTATCGTACTCGATGCTACCCAGCTCAAAGAGATGATATCTCAGGTGACAATCGCGGCAGCGGTTGACGATTCCCGCCCAGTTTTCACGGGTGTACACGTTGAGGCTACTAACGAGAAGCTGACCTTCGCCGCCGCCGATGCATTTCGGCTAGCGGTACGCACAACGGAACTCCCTGGCCAGGAGGCACCGCATGATAACATCTTGATCCCAGCACGTACCCTCACCGAACTGGCGCGCATCTTGCCCTCAGAAGGCGCAGTGCAGATGATTGTCACGCCTAATCGCAGTCAGGTACTCTTCCATACGGAGAATGTCGATCTCGTTTCGCGTCTGATCGAGGGCACATTCCCTAATTTCCGTACTATTATTCCCAAAGATTATGCTACACGAGCTGTGGTCGAGACAAAGGAATTCGCCTCCGCTGTGAAAACAGTAACACCATTCGCCCGTGATAGCTCGAATATTGCCCGCGTCAAGATCGCTGGTGGAGCTGGTGACGGCATCGAACCAGGTACACTCACGATTGAAGCGACAGCAGAAGATATCGGAAACACTGTCAGCACGATCAATGCCGCGATTAATGGCCCGGAGCAGGAGATTATCTTTAACGTTAAGTATCTCTCCGAGGTACTTGCAGTACTCGATACTCCTGAAGTAGCACTAGAGGTCACTTCAGCTCAACGGCCAGGCGTAATCCGACCGGTGACAGGTGCCGATTATACCTATGTTATTATGCCGATGAGTACAAATCGCTAAACAGCGCAACACAGGGGCAATAAATTGCGCAGCTACGGATGTTATGCATGTATCTTTCTCACCTGTCTTTGAGCTATTTTCGTAACTACCAGGAGCTTGACCTTGCCATGGGGCCTGGTCTCTTCATCTTTTATGGCGATAATGCTCAGGGTAAGACGAGTCTGCTCGAAGCGGTGAGTATGCTTGCTACGGCCAGCTCTTTCCACGCATCCAATGATCGTGAAGTTGTGAACTGGCAGGCACCAGAACATATTGCGCATCTCAAAGGGCTGGTCAAACGTTGCGAGGATGATGTGCAGATCGATATTACCGTCTTTGACCCAACACCACCTGCATTCAACACAGCGGATACGTCAGGCACATCCTCTGCAACACAGACCTTTGAATTACCCGCGAATATGGGGCGCAAACGGCTCAAGCTCAACGGCACTCCGCACAAAATGATGACCATGATCGGGCAGCTGAAAGTTGTCTTATTTGCACCAACTGATCTGCATCTCGTCGATGGCTCGCCAGAAGAACGTCGCCGCTTTCTGGATCGTGCGCTGTGTCAGGTCCAACCTCGTTACTGTCAAGTATTAGTTAAATACCGTAAAATTGTGGCTCAACGTTCTGCACTGCTGAAACGTATCCGCGATCAGCAGGAAGATCCACGCCTGCTGGATTACCTTGACGAGCAATTGACGATGTTGGCAAATCAGATCATGTTCGAGCGTGAGCGCATGATTGCCTCGATGAACGTACAAGCGAGTCAGTTGCAAGCGACGATGAGCAATGGACGCGAGCACTTGCAAATAGTGTATCGCCCCTCGTTTAAGACCAATGCAGAGTGGGATACTCAGCAGGCACCACAACACTACCGTGAACAGTTGCAGGCAACACGGCGCAAAGAGACCCTGCAAGGCGTGTGTCTGTTGGGACCACACCGCGATGACCTGGAATTTCTGGTCAATGGCGTCAATATGCTGACCTATGGCTCACGTGGCCAACAGCGTACTATTGCGCTCTCTGCAAAACTGGCTGAACTGGCGTACATGCGCTCTAGCACAGGTGACGAACCCATTCTCTTACTGGACGATGTCTTCAGCGAACTTGACCAGACCCGCCGCGAATTGCTTCTGCACCAGGTACTACACCATCAACAGGTGCTGCTCACTGCAACCGATCTCACCAGTTTTCTTCAAGAGATTGTACAACAAGCTCATGTTTACCAGATTGCCAACGGCCACTTAAGTAGTCGCTGATTATCTACCGCTTACTCTCGTATTGATCAACACAGTTTTGGTCTGCGATTCTACCTGCTGGCCATTCTGATCGCTAGCGATCGCCATCACCTTTGCCGTTACCGTACGTTTTATAGTAATAACTTGCACCAGCCAGGTGATGGTGGCTATGCCGTTATCATCAGCCTGTTGCCCATTCGGAGGAGGAGCAAAAGTGGCGTTAGTACTGTACGATACTATAAGCTGCACATTGGTACCAGGTTGGTTCGTCCTCACAACAACCTGAACCGGTGTGTTGTTATCGACCCTGTTTGGAATATCGATGATTGCCAACGTGAGTTGCCCAACGGTTGGTGTTGGCTGGGGTGTCGGCGATGGCATTGGTGTTGGCGTGGGTTGATTATTCGTTATGTTAGCTTGTCCATTGTCCGCAGTCACGGTCACTGTAGGTTGTGTATTAGCTATACCCTTCGCCAGAGGAAGGCTGAGTACCGGTTGTGTGCCTTGTGGTGCGGCAAGTTGGGCAAGAGCGACGCTCACAAAGGTAGTGAAAACGAGACCTGCCATAATAGCTAATGAAACTGCAATGATTAAAAACTTATGAGCTGGATCGATACGCCAGTAGTGGCGAATTTTGCTAAAAGGATTAAATGAGACAGCTGGCCCCGCTGGCTGATGCATCAGTTGCTCATAACCCAGCGGTACTTGCTGTGTCCTGCCGTTATTGTCATAGGCCTGCTGTTCTGGATAAACAGGGGGTAAGATTAACTTTCCCTGTGGTTGCGGTGGCAGATTGGTATTGGGGTAATCCTCAATCATTGTTCCTTCCTTTTACAGTAAACTACTACCCATCTTTGCAATGCTATGTCATTTTGCCAATAATGTAAACTCACTCACCTTTTTCTCTTAATTGAGATAGTAGAAAGTACCTATCTGGAGAGAATAAACGTATCTCATACCTGAATAATCGCATCAGTGGTCAGATTACGCAAAATTACTTCTTTGCCAGTGATACTATCTCCACAACTGTAGCCGTCACCAAAGTAACAATACAAGTAAAAACATTCCAGCTGTGAAGCGCACGTAGCATCAAATTCAATAAAATAACCAGTGTCAGCAGTGCACCCTGACGAATGGCATGCCCTGCTGTTAGGCGGTATAACCTGCGTGCGAACAGACGACGACCGAGCACATAGACGATAGGAGTTAATGTAGTACTCAGTGCTACGGCAAGTAATGCAAAGAAGGCAACGAACGCCAGGAATGAGACAGGTGGAATAAAGCGCGTAAAGAGCAATAAACCACCCCAGCTGATCAACGTGATGATTAGCGAGAGGAAGAGAGAAGAACGTTCCGTCATGCCTACCTCATGAGATTAAAGCCCCGGTTGCCGTTGAGCGGAGCCTCGCTACGACGGCGGCTCTCCTGAGTATCCGCGCTAAAGTATTTGCGCCACATATCGGGGGCGTCTTTGCTCTCGCCACCATGTTTTGTGTAGCGTTGTCGTACACGACAGATGACCGGCGTATTGACTCCTGCACCCGCCACGATCACCTGGCCCTTCGAGAGAGCTGGCAGATTATCCAATAGATCGCGTCCAACGCCTTCAATGGCGGCAGCAACACTCTTCTGATCAATTTCATTGACGATACGCATAATGCATTGGGTCTGGCACTGGCTCAGTACATCGGCATCGAGCTTGCCGGGACGCTGACTGATGAGAGCAACACCGATACCAAACTTACGTCCCTCCGCCAGTACCTGCTTGAGGATAGCGGTCGAGACGACCTCAGTTCCGCTAGGTGCGAAATGGTGAGCTTCTTCCAAGAGCACAAAAACGGGATACGGCAGATACGCTTCGCCTGAATGTACTTTTCCGCGCTCAGTATTCATACGTGCCAGATTGAGACGACGTAACAGTGTTGCCACAATTACCTGTTGATCACGCTCATCGATCTCGTTTAACTGAAGCACTGTACATTGACCTGGTTTGAAGATCTCTGGCAGGTCCAGGTGTTGTGTCTCATCGAAGGTAAAGCTATGCTCAAAACGTTGCTCAACACGCCAGGTAAGAGCATGGACGGTACTAGAATCATCGGCCCCGTCACTATCTTCATCGTTTTTCTGGCGTGAGACGGCCTTGATGGCAAGCTTCAGATCGGCCACACCCCATGTTGTGCCGCGCTTGGTTTCGTTCACTTTACGTAGCGCCCGGCTGAGCAGGTACTGCTGCTTCTCCGTCATCTCTGGTAAGAGGGCGCGCATATCACCCATATTGAGTGTCGAGATACGCACCTTAACCTCTTCCGGCTTATACACCTTGATTTGAGCGCGATAACCGGTGTGACCTTCTCCCGGCTCAGAGAATTGTGGGGCATTAGCGATCTGATCCAGTGTGCCATATTCGCCGTGAGGATCGATAATCAACACACAGGCTTTATTATGCGGCTGCATTAGCTCTTCGATAATCACACTAGCGAGATAGCTTTTGCCCGCGCCAGTGCTTGCAATGATCGCCAGGTGGGTACTGACCATGTCCTTGACCGACAGCACAATAGGTACAGCCTGCGGCGCGCGCGTCAGCAGAGAACCGATGGTTGCCGAGCCAGACTCCTTATCTTGCTTACGACTGAGAATCTCAGCGAGCATCTGATTGTCGGCCAGATAGATCTGCTTACAGGATTGCGGTGGAATCCAGGGATTAATAAAAGAGCCAGTGGGAGCATCATAATAACCCATAATGGCGACATGCAGCTCAAATAACTCATTGGTGCGTGTATTGTAGCCAACCATCGCTGCTACGTCTCCTGGTGGGATCTCAGGTTCGCCCAGGAACGTATCGGGATAGAGCTGCAACGGGATACGCTTGAGAATGCGCCCCAATACACGACGAACGGGTGCAGCTCTGCCGTTTACACCTGCCAGATCGGGATCAGCGAGTTCGTAATAGACATATTCGCCATTCTTCAGCACTTGCTCATCATCGCGCGACACAAACGTATACTCGTGGGTTGTTTCGCCAGGACCCTTGGTGATGCCGACAGGTCTACGGTAGGGTTGTGGGGCAGAAAGCGCCGTATGTGTTTGATCAAGCATTGCGCGAAACCTCCGTTAGCCTGTAGTTTCCACCTTTAGTCGCCAGGCAAAATTACGTTTAACAATAGACAATAGTGGGAGATTATGCGGAAATAAACGCTCCAACTGGTCAATAATGCGTAAAGTGACCATCGGGAGTAGACTATTGCGTTGTGTAATAATATGCGGCAGGTAGCCCATATGCAAATAGGGTGCTTTATTTTCAATCCCATCAGGGTCACTAAAAAAATGGAACTCACGCACCTCTTCATCTGTCATCGTCTCGATATCGCTGCCCAACTCTAGCGAGAGTAGCGGCACTCCATGCATAGCCGAAAGGACGGTCAGCCTCTCATCGCTGGATGGGCGTACCTCCATGATACCTAATACCATAATGTAGGTCAAGACGGCCTTCTCAGCGATGTAATCAGGCGAAAAAAGTTCCACCTGAGCCTCGTTTGAGAGGCGCGGCCCCAAGGAACCGAAAGCAGGATTCTGTAAGATGGTATCATAGATGACGCCAACTGCATATGTAGTGGGACGCTGACCATTCCCAAGCCCAAGGTCCGGTGTATGAGGATCTTCACCCTGGCCCGAACGCAGTGCAGCACGTACGAAACGTCCAAAGGCATAATCGGCAGGTCCTGGCTCGACCTCAAAATCGCGTGGCCCATTAATTTGACAGACATAATTGATATGCGAATCCGACTTAACAATCTTGCCGATAAACATCTTGTATATTTCTCCAGATGATGTGGCATGATGCATGAGAGGCTATCATCGCATTGCTCGTGTCGTAGAGTATTGAAACTTGTATCGATGGTAGTTCCCGCTGGCAACAATTAGAACAGATGCTTTGATGGCCATTATAACACAGCCAACTTTTGCATCGTGTATTTTTTCCCCCATATAGCCAGGAAATGTCATCATGGGCATGGATCAAGCGGATAAGGGAGATCAAGCCAGTAGCTGCTCAATCGTCAACAAAAAGTCGTCCAGATCAATCGGCTTGGTCATAGCGAGGATATTGCGTTTTTTTAGTTCTTGATAGGGTAAGCGTGCACTCACCATAATAGCAGGAACCTGGGCTAGCTCGCTCATACTATGGAGTCTGTCATATAATTCAACGCCATTCATGCGCGGCAATTGATAATCCAGAATAAATAAGTGCGGCTTAACGCCCTGGACTATCTTTAAGGCGGAAAATCCGTCACTGACTAATACTGGCAAATAAGGTGTTTCTTGGGAAATAGCCTGCACGAGTACTTCGCCAATATCTTCATCGTCCTCTACCAGCAAAATTGTTTTTAGACTGGTATGTAGTTCTGCTCTTGCCATTTGCTCAAAATCTTGTGCCATACAATGCTCCATTGCATACAGAGGTCTAATGAGTCTGTCCCTGACCCTACAATTTTGTCTACGAACAAAATTGTATTTTCACTATACCACGTTTTTCTCAAGAAAGATAGATGTCAATGCTCAAGTCACACTTTTGTGGTAATGTACTATTAGCTAAATTTTAAGAGATATATACTTTAAATAATCATTATAGAAGAAACAAAAGTGTAGTTGTGAACAGATCATACCAAAAACAATTCTTACTGGCAAACAACAAAAACCATGTCCAAGAAGTGACCCGTTTGTCACGATGCTACAAACGGGCCGTGCCTTGTTCATAGCGAAGAATTACCCTTCTGCTTGACAAGCTACTCACTCATCGCATACAACTACATATGTAGGTTGTGTCCATATACACAGCCGGAACCACGCGTGAAGCAATTTCGCGCATGGCAGTTATGCCTTGAACGTAAAAGAAGTATATAACTTCCATAGCATATTTTGAGTAAGGAGAAAATGTTTTATGGCATTCGAGCTTCCACCCCTGCCCTACGACTACGATGCACTTGAGCCGTACATTGATACGGAGACCATGCATCTGCATCATGACAAGCATCATGCCGCGTATGTGAATAATCTGAACGCTGCATTGAAGGAGCATGCTTCTGCGCAATAATGGTGGTGGTCACATCAACCATACTATGTTCTGGCAGATCATGGGGCCAAATGCAGGAGGCGCGCCTACTGGCGAGCTGGCTCAGGCAATCGATGCCAAATTTGGTTCGTTCGATGCTTTCAAAACAGCATTTAATGATGCTGGTGTAAAGCGCTTCGGCTCTGGCTGGGCTTGGCTTGTGTTAGATCAAGCTGGCAAGCTTGCTATCACCTCTACTGCAAACCAGGATAATCCTTTGACGGATGGCTTCTATCCAATCTTGGGGAACGATGTGTGGGAACATGCGTACTATCTCAAGTACCAGAATCGCCGTCCTGACTACCTCGCAGCTTGGTGGAATGTTGTCAATTGGGATGCAGTGGCCCGCCGCTACGCCCATGCTCGTGGCAAATAAAGCCTGACTGCAACTGTTGGTCATCATAGAAGATGCCAAGCGAGATAGTGTTATGCTATCTTGCTTGGTTTTCTTTTGCGTTCAAGATAACAGCCAGCCGATGGGGTCTATTGGCCAAATCCCCAATGGGTACGTACGACTCGCTCTAATGGCCCAAAAACGAGGGTCTCGATGAGCACTCCTACCATGATGATCATCACCATAACCGCAAACAGTTGCGCAATGTTATTGGCATTGCTACTTGTCTCAAGCAAGCCACCGAGACTTGTTGTCACATAGATGATTTCTGCTGCCATTAATGAACGCCAGGCAAATGCCCAGCCCTGTTTTAAACCGGTGACAATAGAGGGAAAGGCAGCCGGGAGTACCACACGTAACGCCAGATTGAGACCCCTTGCTCCCATATTGCCTGCGGCTTTCAGATAAACGGGCAGGATATTTTTGACGCCAGCCTCAACGCCAACAATGATGGAGAAAAGTGCTCCCATAACAATAACAAAGAGCATGGTATTTTCACTGAGGCCAAACCAGAGTAAGGCTAGTGGGACCCAACAAACACTTGGCAGTGCCTGCAAGCCCAGTACTAACGAACCAAGTGTCTCTTTGGCAAAACGATTGAGGCCAGTAAGCAACCCCAGCATGATACCCAACAGAAGCGAAATACCATATCCTGCTGCCAAGCGACCCACACTTGTCAGGACGGCTTGGAAAAAAACGCCACTGTGGAAACCGTCTAAGAACGATTGCCCAACATCAAGTGGCCCAGCAAAAAGATAACTGGGCCAGACACCCCAAAGAACCAGTCCTTCCCAGACCAGCAATAAGAGGATATAAAAGCTCGCCTGACACAAAACTGTGGGGACCCAGCGGTTATTTATGTACAGGTTTTTAACTTCACTGACATTGGGAGATGATGCCGTCTTCTCATCTTGTTCGCTTTCAAGAATACCTGCTTTTAACACATGCAGAATTTCTGCTGCTGTATCGATCAGAGCATGGTCCTCTAAATGTCGTGGACGCGGCAGATCAATTTTGAACTCAGCGACAATTCGGCCTGGACGAGGAGCAAAGACGATCACGCGATCACCCAGAGCCACTGCTTCACGCACGTTGTGCGTCACGAACAAAATGGTCTTGCCCGTCTTTGACCAGATGTCTTCCAACTCTGTATGTAAGCGATCTCGCGTGAGTGCATCTAATGCCCCAAATGGCTCGTCCATCAGTAAGATCTGCGGGTCCATTGCCAGTGCTCGTGCGATAGCTGCACGTTGGCGCATACCACCGGACAACTGATGAATATAGCTACGCTCAAATCCGTTGAGGTGAACTAGCTCAAGAAGCTTTTGCGCAATCTCCTTGCGTTGTTGTTTTGGTATACCCAGCTGTTGCAAGCCAAATTCGACGTTGTGCCGGACATCGAGCCAGGGAAAAAGTGCAGCTTCCTGGAAAAGCAGGATAGAGTCGGTGCTTGGTCCTTTCACTTCTTGGCCATTGCCCCACACCGTACCATCACTGGCCTCTTCTAGACCAGCGATAATACTCAAGAGTGTGGATTTGCCGCAACCACTCGGTCCGAGGAAACAGACGAACTCACCCGTAGCAATTTCCAGATCAATCGGGAGCAGTGCATTGATAGTTTTCCTACTAGTGGCAAACGTCTTGCTCACTGCCTGAACACTGACTGCTATTGGTGTATCCTGATTTTTCTGCACTGCTTCCAGAGAATTCTGATCTTCAAGCAAAGATGGTTTCAGTGGGAGCAATCTCACACGAGCAATTCTGACTGCCGACCGATATAACCTCTCTGAATATTGCTCGTTAGAATACGGGTTGACATCAGTCACCATCTGTTTCCCCATCAGACATTCTCCTTATTTGGATGCTGTCACTGGACTCAAACCTTGACTACTGAGCACGGAGTTCAATGGATCAAGGTCATATATACCGGTAAGATCTGGCTTTTCTTTCAGGAAACCAACGGAGTATGCATAATCGCCAAACGTATAAAGTGTTTGCGCTAATGGATCGTAGGTGACGCTTAGATGGTCAAATGCGCTATCCATTATCTGCTGATCTAACTTCTTCCCACCTGGGAGAACACTTGCTAAATATTCATTGGCAAGATTTTTTGCTTCAGCAGGGTTCTTGTTGATGTATTGGATAGTGTCAACTTCTGCCTTCAAAAACGCTTTCACGATATCTGGATGTTGCTTCTGGAACTCAGTTCGCACAACAATGTTGGTAGTCACAAATTTGCCGTCGGGCCACAAGGTGCGTTCATCAAGCAAGACTTTGCCTTTGCTTTCAGCAACTAAGCGAGAAGCCCAGGGTTCAGGTATCCAGGCCCCATCAATCTGGTGCTGCTTAAACAGGCTGACAGTGTTTGCATTGCTTGTGGCAATAACTTGTACGTCTCCACCCTGATCATCGGCCTTCAGACCATGCTGTTGCAGGTAGTGATGCAGCGAAACATCTTGCGTGTTGAGCTTTTGAGGATCAGCAATTTTCTTGCCATGAAGATCATTTGGCCCGTTGATATTTTCGTCAGGCTGTACCACAAAAAGGACTCCACCACTTGATGCACCTGCAAGGACATGTACGCTTCCCTTACTTTGGACATATGCATAGATGGCAGGGTCAGGACCAAGAAAAGCAATGTCGATATTGCCACCAAGCAACACCTTGACGAGGTCTCCCCCTGCATTAAATATGGTTGTTGTCAGCTTGTTAGGACCTAGCTCTTGCTCATATGTCTTACGTGCTAGCCCCACAAGTGCTGCTGCATGTGTGAGATTGGGAAAATATCCAAGATGAACAGTCACTCCTGTTCCAGAACTGCTACTCTTGGGGGTGCTATCCTCACCTCCGCAGGCTGCAAGTGTCCATGTGAGGATAGTAACCAACAGAAGTGAGGAGATACCAAACCGCGAGAATGTCTTCATAAGAGAAAACTCCTTTTCTACCTTTTCGGTGAAAAAGCTTTTTGTTGGATCAGTTTTTTTTATTATAGAAAAAATCTTTCTTAAAATCAAAGGAAAGAAGCAACACATGACTAAATGAGGCTTTACTGTAAAAGAAGCTATAATAATATTGCTATTGTTTTAACGGTTTATATGAACATGGTGGTAAATAGGCTGAACTCTTTTCGCAAATGCCGATGAGAAGAACGAGGCCTGCAGAGCTTCGTTGCGCCTATTGTTGTGGGATGCATAGCACTGACGGGCACTACCAGATGAGTACTGAAGCGAGCAAGCAACATGAAGCATGCTGCTATACAACTGCATGGAAGCTCGCTCGATGATGGTCAACTTCTCTCTTGGATTGACACCTTAAGCCCCATATTTACCTGTATTTCCCTGGACCCACCTGGACTTTTTCGCCAAAGCGGGCCAGCAACAAAAAGGCTTGTAAAGCGCCGTGTAGCAAAAGTTTGCTTGCTTGTCAATAGCTATCCCCCATTTATCCACATTCATTGGGGATAACTATTAAAAATGTGGATAACTTGGACACACGATACGCTATTTCTTACCCTTTGCAATATTAGTAATGCAATTTGTGACTGTAAAACTCTGCTTCATCAAGTAATAGTACCGCTCCAGGTGCCTGTGCCGCCAAATAACTCATAGTTAATGTTAGAAGTACAGGAAAAGGCCGACTGAGGAAATGCATTGACGGTGATTGTCCCGCTAAAGTTTCCTTGCGTCGTGTAGTGCCCAGACAACTTCTGACGTGGCCCCGGCTTAAGGAGTTGGCACGTGTATTTGTTGCCCTGATCGGTGAGAGAGAAAACGGCAGAGATATATGTTTCTATGTAGGTAATCTCCCCGCCTTGGTATGTGCCTGTGCAAGAGAGTTTAGCGTCCTCAGTGTATGACTGGCCATTGGTTGTAGGACCTGTAATATGTTGAACTTGGCCGTTAGCTTCGGGCGAGCAAACCTTTCCTTCTGTGACAGTGAGCGTGTTGTTGTTCACGAATGGTCCATGGTTTGCATCGTATTGTCCCTGGACAGATATCTTTACCTGAAAAGTAGCGTTAGCAGCAGGCACGTTATTGTGAGTATTCATTAGCACAGCTGCTGTGCCGACGGCAACTATAGCAACGGTGGTGATGGCAGTCGTCACCCACTTTCTGATAGTACTAGTCGCTTTCCTTGCTGAGCCAGCTGGGTGACTGAGGCCAGAACTGGGTGCTTGCGGGATGCCAGAATAGGGACTCTGACCCATGCCGAGACCAGGAGCTTGAGCCATTCCTGGATGAACCCCCTGACTGAGGCCAGAACTGGGTGCTTGCGGGATGCCAGAATAGGGACTCTGACCTGCGCCGAGGCCAGGGGCCTGAGCAGCACCAGGATAAGCGATCTGACCTGCGCCGAGACCAGGGGTCTGAGCAGCACCAGGATAAGCGATCTGACCTGCGCCGAGACCAGGGGTCTGAGCAGCACCAGGATAAGCGATCTGACCAACACCAGGGCTGGGAGTCTGGGGCGTGACCATCTGCTCATCTTTAGGTGGAGTCAACCCTCGCAGGTAAGCAGAGTCAGACTTTTTTTCTTCTACTTTTCGTCCATCTGATTGATCGCCAGGCGTCAGCGCAGTAGAAAGAGTAGACATTGCTTGTTGTTGAATATCTACAGATGCACCACAGTAGCCACAAAAACTATGTGGCGCTTGAACTTCGCTATTACAGTTTTGACATTTTTGCATTATTTTCCCTCTTAATGTATGGTATCAGCGGTTACGTGCATCTAATAGAGGATTTCAAAGAGCAGTTCATTATACAATATAAACTTTCAGAGAATTTTTAGCAAGGGAAATTTGCTTTCTTATCTCGATTGATATCCTTGTAACTATAGTCTTGACAATTGACAAGGCAAATTTTATAATTTGCTTGTCAGGCTATGTAATAAGATACAGTATTATCCTTAAGAATAGCTATACGTAATGCATATATGTACTGTCTCCTTTGTGTGTAAGTTGTCATAAAAGTCAGCAGCATCCCACTCATTCGTTACGCTTGCGTTGGCAGGCTTTACAACCTTTCCGCTGTATATTTCATGCTGACCATGACAAAAGAGAAGGGACCCTGCTATGTTTTGTAGCTACTGCGGAACAGATGCTCCTTCTGACGCTTCTTTTTGTCGAAAGTGCGGCCAACTGATACAGAGAGAACCCGGTCCCCTTGCATGTCCCTCTTGTCACACGGGCAATCTTGGTAATGCCGTTTTTTGTCAAAACTGTGGCGTGCAGCTAAATGAAGAGGTAGACATCTCTCGCTTAAATAAGCAGATAAGCATCTCTCAATCTACAACTATCCTTCCAGGCCAACTGTTCCCGCAATCAGCAGAAGCAGGCTTGCATCAAGGAGAAGCTCAACCAAGCGATCTGGGACAGTTCGCCACGCAAGGACAGGCACCAACCGGAGGTTTAGGGCAGATTACCCCTTATGGAGGGCCGCCAGCGGGAGGATCGGGCATCTTTCCTGCTCAAGGCAGTCCAGGACAGTTCGCCGCGCAAGGACAGGCACCAACCGGAGGTTTAGGGCGGTTTACTCGTAGTCGGCCTCCAGCGGGGGCACCGCAGCAACGGCATATGCGTCGCAATCTTTTAGTCGGTCTAGGTGCAGTATTAGGAGGGGGGCTACTGGGTGGTTACTGGCTACTGAATAAGCTTACTGTGCACGCATCTGACCAGCCTTTGGCTGGTTTTTTCCAAGGAACGCCAACAGCACCAGTCTCATCAGTCGATGACTCAACTCCCACCTGCCCATCGGGCACCATAAACTGTGGTAATGTCTGTATAAACCGCAGCACGGATGCTCAGAACTGCGGCAGTTGCGGCTATGTCTGCCCAGAAGGAACTACCTGTAGTGGTGGCAATTGTGTGCCAATCTGTTCCCAGACGATGTGCAGCGGGGCATGTGTAGATATTAGCAATAACAACAGCCACTGTGGTAGCTGCGGCAAGGTTTGCTCAAACGGTACGTTCTGTAGTGGTGGGTCTTGTGCCTTAAGCTGTCCTGGGAAGCTGTGTAACGGGGTTTGCGTAGATACGAGCAAAGATCGTTACAACTGTGGATACTGCGGCCACCAATGTCATGACCGTGAAATCTGCCAGCATGGAACCTGTTTCAAGCCGCCATGTCAGGGCCATTGTGACGGAACTTGTTGTGGTGATGTGTGCGTCAACACCAACAGAGATCCCAAGAATTGTGGAAGCTGCGGTCACGAATGTCCTTACGATATGATCTGCCGCGATGGTCGTTGTGTGTCACCTCCGTGTGAGAGCCACTGCAAAACCTGTTGCCATCAGGTGTGCACAAACACAAGCAATAATCATGATCACTGTGGAAAGTGTGATAATAGATGTAAAGACGACGAAAAGTGTGAACATGGACACTGTGTTAAGTACTGTAATGAGAGCAACTGTTATGGGACTTGTTGTGGCAAAGTTTGTAGAAATACGAGCAGTGATCCCAACAACTGCGGCAGCTGTGGCCATAGGTGTGGACACAGTCAAACCTGTCGTAATGGAAGCTGTGTAGGAGACGGAGGGTGTGGTGAGGACTGTCCAAGTAGCTCCTGCTGTAGGGGAACCTGTGTGAATACAAGCAGCGACCCCCACAACTGTGGCAGATGTGGCCATCAATGTGGACGCGGTCAAACGTGTCAGAATGGAAGCTGTGTAGGAGGCGGAGACGACTGTGGAAGTGGTTGTGCAGAGGACTACGTATGTCAGAATGGGCGTTGTGTGCCAAAGCGTAAGCCTTGTGAGGAGGTGGGGTGTCCAAGGGATTACGTATGCCAGAGTGGGCGTTGTGTGCCAAAGCCAAAGACTTGTGAGCAGACAGGCTGTCCGTCCGGTCAAGTCTGTAAGAACCGGCAGTGCGTGTCAACTGATTGTTATGAGACAGGTTGTCCAGAGGGCCAGGTCTGTCAGAGTGGTCGCTGTGTGAGGCCAAGGCCAAAGGATTGTCAGGAGACCGGGTGTCCAGAGGGCCAGGTCTGTCAGAGTGGTCGCTGTGTGAGGTCAAGGCCAAAGGGTTGCCAGGAGACCGGGTGTCCAGAGGGCCAGGTCTGCCAGAGTGGTCGCTGTGTGAGGTCAAGGCCAAAGGATTGTCAGGAGACCGGGTGTCCAGAGGGCCAAGTCTGTCGTGGTGGGCGTTGTGTGAGGTCTAGCGAAGGCGGAGGCAACGGCGGTTGCGGTGGAGGTTGTCCACATGGTAAATCATGCAGAGGTGGACGCTGTCGATAAAATATACCAGGTTTCTACCAACTAGGTAGGATGAACGCTCCCACCTAGCTTTTAAGCCTACATGATCGATGTTAGCTATGGATTACATTTAATCCTGGCTAACATCTTGCTGAAGGGAACATTCATGCCCCGCATTGTTACTGCTTGCGCGTTTGCTGCCAGCTCTCATGTTCCTGTGAATGTAGGATGACCGGTGTATTGCTATTAATTTTTTTGTGTATATGGCAAAGTCATAAAAATAGTATGAATTTATCATAAAGTTGTGGTCATTTCTATGGTAAACTATTCTCATCCGTGATAAATTATATTCTTGAGGTGAAGATTGGTGGTTTGTGTGGGCAAGTAGCAGACAAGGTAGCTGCTAGATTGACAAAAAATGATGTATTATTCTCTAAAATAATGAAATAGCGGTAATTACTTATCCCAGCTAATGGGAGATGCAGGGGACCAGCTATGTTTTGTATCTATTGTAGAGCGAAAAATCCATTTAATGCTAATTTCTGTGGGGAATGCGGCAGATTGCAACCGAGGGCTTTAGGCACACGCATCATTATATGTTTCTCTTGTAAAGAAAGTAATCCTCACAATGCCGTTTTCTGTCGAAACTGTGGTGAGCCGCTAACTGAGCGAGCAGATATCTCGAAGCTCCCTACTGGCCCGTTGGGTAAGCCATTAAGTGAGGAGGATGAAGAACAAACCTACATTAGCCCTGTGCTACCTCCTGGTCCTCTACCAGTGAATAATGTGCCAATGGCTCAGGGAACACCACAGGCGGGCGGTGCACCGATGCTGCCTCACACTCTACAAAGCGGTCATATACCAGTGAAACCAGTCGCACACCCAACAGGACTTCATGGTGCATTCGGAGCAGGTTCTGGCACGATTCCCGCCGGACCTCAAGCGGGAGGTCTGGGACAGTTTGCGGGGCCTTATGGGCAGTCTGGAGCAGGTTCTGGCACGATTCCCGCCGGACCTCAAGCAGGGGGTCTGGCACAGTGGTCTGCTCAACCCGTTCCTTCTACGCAGCAGGTTCTCTCTCGTACTGGCTCTACACAGCTTGCGTCTGAGCAGCCACTAGCGAACAGAACGTCGCGTCGGGATTCGCGTCGCAAGTTTATGATAGGTTTGGCTGCGGCGATAGGATTCGTATCGATAGGTAGCTATAGCCTGGCAGCGATGATGTCGAATGCATCTGCTAAGAAACCTGATACTCAGATGCCCAACAAGGGATTTGCGACGCCAGCTCCTACCAATGAACCTGCGACTCCGGCTCCTTGCCCCGCCGGTACCGCATACTGTGGCAAGACCTGCATAGACACCACCATCGATCATCAGAATTGTGGTGGCTGCGGCATTACTTGTCAGACAGGGTATCTCTGTAAGGGAGGTAGCTGTCAACCGCAGTGTGCTGGGACAGTCTGCAATGGGGTCTGTGTAGACACGAACAGTAATAATAGCAACTGTGGTAGATGCGGCATGGTCTGCTCATCCGGGACGGCCTGTAGAGGGGGAAGTTGCCTACAGCTTTGTCCATCAGGGCATCTGTGCAACGGTGCCTGTGTAGATACGAACGGTGATAACAATAACTGTGGTAGTTGTGGCATGGTCTGTCAGTCAGGAACTGTCTGCAAAGCAGGAACATGCCAGGCCATATGTGCAGGGGCGATGTGTAATGGGGTCTGTGTGGATACGAGCCTCGATAACAACAACTGTGGTAGATGTGGCATGGTCTGCTCATCCGGGACGGCCTGTAGAGGGGGAAGTTGCTTACAGCTTTGTCCGTCAGGACATCTGTGCAACGGAGCCTGTGTGGACACGGACAGTGATGCCAACAACTGTGGCACCTGTGGCCATCATTGCCCGTCTGGCATCTGTAGTGCTGGCAAGTGTCAGTGCCCGTCAGGTCAGACGAACTGCAACAGAACCTGTGTAGATACGAACAGCGATAACAACAACTGTGGCCGCTGTGGTACTGTCTGCCCGTCTGGTACCACATGCAGTAGTGGCAAGTGTGTATGTACGTCAGGTCAAACGAACTGCAACGGAACTTGTGTAGATACGAACAGCGATAACAATAACTGTGGCCGCTGTGGTACTGTCTGCCCGTCTGGTACCACATGCAGTAGTGGCAAGTGTGTATGTACGTCAGGTACGCTCTGCAACGGCAGCTGTGCAGACACCAATACGGATAAGAGCAATTGTGGCAGTTGTGGCAATGCTTGCAGCGCTGGCATGATCTGTAGTCGAGGAGTCTGTATCTGTTCTTCTGGTCAGACGAATTGTAGTAGAACATGCGTGAATGTGAACAGTGACTCCAGCAACTGTGGAAGCTGTGGCAATCAATGCGGGTCAAGCGAGTTCCCAGACACCTGTTGCGGTGGCATTTGTGTGAACATCGGCAGCGATCCCCGCAATTGTGGAGGGTGTGGCAAGCGCTGTCCTTCAGGATATGATGTATGTTGTAGTAATGGTAAATGTTGCCCATCAGGATATAGGTGTTGTAATAATGGTAAGAGTTGTTGTCCACCAGCACCAAAATGAAATACCTGTTGCCCAACGATGTTGGCTATTGCGCCAGGGTTGGACTGAGTTTCTGTCATTAACGCTTGTCTGGCTAGCACAGAAGCAACAAAGGCTTGCATAACGAGGAGAAACACTTATGGATATTGTCCTACTGCTTGCACGTTTACTGCTCGCCATAGTGTTCATCGTATCAGGGCTGGCGAAGCTCGTTGATCGTGCTGGGTCACGACAAGCGATGATCGACTTTGGGGTGCCTGCACAGTTGGCCACCCCATTCGGCATTCTGCTACCACTGGCTGAGCTTGCATTAGTAGTCGCACTCATCCCCAGGGCATCGGCATGGTGGGGAGCGCTTGGTGCGCTTGCCCTCTTGCTACTCTTTATCGCTGGGATTAGCTACAATTTAGCCCGTGGGCGTACTCCCGACTGCCATTGTTTCGGCCAGCTCCACTCAGCCCCCATTGGCTGGTCTACGCTGGTACGCAACGTTATCCTGCTTGCTATTGCCGGATATATCGTCTGGTTTGGACGCATCAATGCAGGTCTGAGCGCCATTGGCTGGCTGGGAGCGCTGACTGTTGCACAACGTGTAGAAGTGGGTGCTGGGACGCTCATGCTTGTGCTACTGGTGGCCGAGACCTGGATCGTTGTGCGGGTCTTGCAGCAACATGGAGAGATGTTGCTGCGACTCAATGAGTTAGAGGTAAGGTTCGCTGAGAGTGGCATGGGGGAGGCTGCAACAGCTGCTGCACATCCCACGGATAATGGCCTGCCAGTTGGTATAGTCGCACCAACCTTTAGCCTTCCTGGCCTCTATGGTGAGACCATCACACTGGACTTCCTGCGTGCCAGTGGTAAGCCCGTGCTGCTCATCTTTTCTGACCCTGGTTGTGGCCCCTGTAATGCACTTTTGCCGGAGATAGGCCGTTGGCAACGTAACTATACGGGAAAATTAGTGTTCGCGCTCATTAGCCGTGGCACGGCAGAGGCGAATCGTGCGAAAGTAAGTGAGTACGAGATCACACAAGTATTACTGCAACGAGATCGTGAGGTGGCAGAACAATATCAAGCGCATGGAACTCCGTGTGCAGTACTCATTCATCCAGATGGGGAGATCGCTAGTCCATTAGCTTGTGGCTCAGAACAGATTCAGGCGCTGGTTGCACAAGCTGTCGGTTTGCCAGTCCTCAAATCCTTGCCGCGCATTGCTACTAACGAGAGTAACCATATGCTACCGATGGCCGCTGTTCCTGCTCACCGAAATGGTGCCGCAGCCGTACCAGTACAAACCGCCACAGTGCAGATTGGAGAGTTGGCACCAGACTTTACCTTGCCAGATCTCAATGGTGAGACTGTCAGCCTCGCGGATTTTCGAGGGCAGAGGACGCTGGTACTCTTCTGGAACCCGGATTGTGGTTTCTGTGAGCAGATGCTTGCGGACCTGAAGGCATGGGAGGCCGAGCCACCCCAGGGAGCACCACAGCTGCTACTGGTTTCGACAGACGATGTAGAGGTCAATCGCGCACTAGGGTTACAGGCGCAGGTCTTGCTCGATGGAGGCTTTACGGTTGGCCCCAGCTTTGGCATTCATGGCACACCGATGGCGGTGCTGGTGGACGCTGAGGGCAAGATTGCCTCTGAGGTTGCGGCGGGTGCATCGAATGTGCTCGCGCTTGCTTCGTCTACGGAGTCTTGATGGCAATCTATGTTCTATTCTCTACGGGGTGACGCTATGTAAGCTGTCAGCAGTTGCAAGATAGAGAAAAGATATAGTTTCAGTTGGGTGAGCATCAATTTTTTGCAGGCAAACCGTGCATGCAAATATCGTAATTGCGCAATTTGTTGTGCTGTGCTTGCCATAAATACCCCTAGCCGCGCAATTTATTGTGCCAGCTCTTCTTTGTTTGTGATCCTGGCGCAATAAATTGCGCAACTACGATCGGCGCTCTAGCCTCCGCGTTCCCAAAAAACGAGAAAATATCTTACTCCCCTTTCGTATGCTGTCAACAGATTCACATCTATTATTATCAAATACATCTATATCTTGCTAATCCCGAAAACCGTTGCATATCACCATACCAGTGATATACACTAATGTCGTACAATACATGGATTTCAACATCCTCTGACAAAACCAACCGCATATTTGTATTACCAAGAAAGTCATCGCGTCACTACCCGATTAAGGAAGATATACGCGACTAGCAAAGAGAGAGGTACCACCCATGACGATGAAGCGTGCCATTACGGTAAAGGTGAACGGCCAAACTCACCATTCCGAAGTTGAGCCGCGCATGCTACTGGTTCATTATTTACGAGAGGTCCTGGACCTCACCGGTACACATATTGGTTGTGACACCTCCCAATGTGGAGCTTGTGTGGTCATGCTGAACGATGAGGCAGTTAAATCCTGTACTGTCCTGGCGGTACAGGCCGATGATTGCGCAATCACTACTATAGAAGGACTGGCTCCAGAAGATAGCCTGCATCCCATTCAAGAAGCCTTTTGGGAGAAGCATGGGCTACAATGTGGCTTCTGCACGCCTGGTATGATCATGGCTACATATCAACTCCTCAAAAACCATCCCAATCCTACGGAGGCTGAGGTTCGCAAGGGTCTGGAAGGAAACTATTGTCGTTGCACTGGTTATCAGAATATTGTACGTGCTGTGCAGTACGCTGCCGAGCAAATGCGTACCAGTGCCGCAGAGCCAATCAAGGTAGGAGAATAACATGGGCATTGCAGCTCTGGTTGGTGCACCAATCAAACGGCGTGAAGATCCTCGGCTCATCACAGGTCAAGCTACCTATGTCGATGATATCAAGCTGAGTGGTATGCTGTATATGGCAGTATTACGCAGCCCCTATGGTCATGCCAAAATCAACCGTATTACTACTGAAGCCGCGCGCCAAGCCCCAGGGGTTGTGGCTATCTATACAGCGCAGGATCTCAAAGGACATGTCGGCAATATCCCGGTCGCTGTGCCAGTAGGACATATTGTAAATGGTATGGGATGCCGTGGTCCCTTAGCAGAAGACAAAGTACGTTTCTACGGTGATCCAGTCGCCGTGGTCATTGCCAACGACCGCTATACGGCCCGCGATGCCATTGATCTAATTGAAGTAGACTACGAGCCACTGCCCGCCGTGATCGACGTTGAGAAGGCGATGCAGCCGTCTGCACCACTGCTGTATGAAACATTTGGCACGAACGTTGCATTCAGTACTGTTGCCCCTTCAGATGAGATGGCTAAGGTGTTTGCACAAACGGAGGCTGCTGGTGGCGTCGTGATTAAACAGCGCATGGTCAATCAGCGTGTAGCTCCAGTCTCTATGGAGACGCGTGGTGTAGTCGCCGAATATCGCAGATCGGACAAGACTCTCACGCTCTGGAGTTCTTCACAGATTCCTCATCTGTTACGCAATATTTTATCGACTGTCATTCGGCTACCGCAACACCAGGTACGCGTCATTGTGCCTGAAGTCGGAGGCGGTTTTGGCTCTAAGCTCAATATCTATCCCGAAGAGATCATAGCCTCATATGCCACCATGAAGTTGGGGCGTCCGGTAAAATGGATTGAGGAGCGTAGCGAGAATCTCGCTGTCACCGTGCAGGGGCGCGATCAGCTTGATTACATCGAGGTTGCAGCCACAAAAGAGGGACGGGTCACAGGCTTGAAGGTCCATGGCATTGCCGACCTTGGTGCTTACTGCCAACTCTTTACTGACCTGATCATGGTTGCCTTTGGCTTCCCAGTCTCCTGTGGAGCTTATGATATTCCGGTCCAGTTGAGCGCTGACATCGTTTTCACGAATAAAGCTCCCACCGATGCTTATCGTGGCGCGGGCCGTCCAGAGGCCACGTATGTTGTTGAACGAGCCATGGACCTGGTAGCGCGTACATTGGGCAAAGATCCAGCTGTGATTCGCAAGCTCAATTTTATCAAACCAGAGCAATTCCCTTATAAATCGTCTGCCGGGGCAGTCTACGATACCGGCAACTACGAACCGGCACTAGAGAAAGCCATGACACTGATCGGCTATGAACAACTGCGCCGCGAGCAGGCTGAGAAACGAGCACAGGGGAAGCTGATGGGTATTGGTATCTCGTCCTACATTGAGATCTGTGGCTTTGGGCCAAAGGGTAGCTCGTCGCTTGGTCTTTATGAAAGCGCTCGTATACGCGTTGAGCAGAGTGGTACTGTGATGGTCTACACGGGTGCATCTCCGCACGGACAGGGTGAGGAGACTACCTTCGCGCAGATTGTTGCTGATGAGTTTAGTATTCCAATCGAGCACGTGTTGATTATGCACGGCGATACCGATTCCACGCCGGAGGGGCGCGGCACATTCGGTAGCCGCACGACAGCCGTAGGTGGCACGGCTGTCTATAATGGAGTCCTGCGCTTGAAAGAGAAAATGAAGCAGATTGCAGCTCACATGTTAGAAGCCAGTCCAGCGGACGTGACGTTAGCGGATGGCGAGTTCTCCATTGTGGGCGCTCCCCAAAGGGCTGTCACCTTTACAGAGGTCGCAACTGCCGCCAACTGCTCTAATACGCTCGCTCCTGGCGTAGAAGCAGGCTTAGAAACCACGGTCTTCTTCGAGCCGGAATCCTGTGTCTTCCCCTTCGGTACTCATATCTGTGTCGTCGAGGTGGACAAGGAGACGGGTGAGGCCAGGATTGTGCGTTTTGTCGCCGTTGACGATTGTGGTCGCCAGCTGAATCCGTTGCTGGTACAGGGCCAGATCCATGGTGGTATTGCCCAGGGCCTCGGTCAGGCGCTATGTGAAGAGGTTGTCTACAATGAGCATGGACAACTACTTACCGCAACGCTGATGGACTATGCCTTACCCACGGCCAAAGACTTCCCAAACTTTGAACTAGATCATACTGTTACCTTGACACCATTCAATCCACTTGGCGTTAAAGGTGTTGGCGAGGCTGGTACTATCGGCTCTACGCCAGCGATGGCAGCTGCTATCGCTGATGCGCTCGGTGTGGCTCATGTTGATATGCCCTTCAAGGCTGAGAAATTGTGGAAGATCATTCACCAGCAATAAGAGATAAAGAGCTGGTAGGGATTGGGGGGGGTCCAGGGGCGTAGCCTCCTGGTGGGGTTTGGGGCGTGTCACAAATACCCCAAAACATCCCTTTTGCCACTGAAGGTGGCAAGAAAAAGAGTATGAGGAGAAATATCATGTCTGTTCCAGCAGCATTTGATTATCATCGTGCCACAACGGTGGATGAGGCTGTAGCCCTGTTACGGCAGTATGGTGACGAGGCCAAGGTATTGGCTGGTGGTCATAGCCTGATTCCAGCGCTGAAATTGCGTTTGTCACAACCCGCTCATCTCATTGATATCGGTCGTATACCTGGACTCTCCTTTATCACTGAGGAGCCGGAGAGGGTTGTCGTTGGAGCACTCACAACGTATACACAGATTGAACGTTCCGACTTGCTCCATAAGTATTTTCCTATGATGGTGGAATGCGCCTCCGTCATTGCCGATCACCAGGTACGTAATCGCGGCACGCTTGGCGGCAGTCTCGCGCACGCTGATCCGGCCTCCGACATGCTTGGCGTCGTCCTTGCCCTCAAAGCCGAGCTTGTTGCGCAAGGACCAGACGGGAAACGGACGATCAAGGCTGACGACTTTTTCGTTGGTACCTTCGCCACAGTCCTGGAGCCAGATGAAGTGCTGACGGAACTTCGTTTTGCAATACTACCAGCCTCTACCGGAGGTGCTTATGAGAAGCTAGCGAATAAGGCGTCTCACTACGCCATTGCGGGTTGTGCGGCTGTTGTCTCGCTCGCCGGAGATGGCGCGTGCGCTGCGGCGAGTATCGCTATCACTGGTGCTGCCATGCAAACGGTACGCGCCGGGGCTGTAGAGGCTGCGCTAGTGGGCCGCAAGCTTGACGAGGCGACTGTGATTGAGGCTGCTAGCCATGCGGCGGATGACTTAGAGCTTGTGTCGGATATTCATGGGTCTGAGACGTATCGCCGTCAGATGGTGGCTGTGGTGACGCGGCGGGCAATTATGCGCGCGCTGGAGCGTGTGTAGTGCTTTGATTTATTTTTTTGTATTGAAGAGAAAGCCGTAGTTGCGCAATTTATTGCGTCAGGCTCACAAGCAAAGAAAACATGTGCAATGAATTGCACAGCTACGAAGTTTTCTTGAAGAGCAAGGCGCAATAAATTGCGCAACTACGGTTATTGTACCTTGTCTCCTATGGATAAAAAACTACTGACTGGTAAGTCGAGAAGATACCTTCCCAATACCAAATTTGGGAAGGTGTTGGTTTTATTTAGAAAGTTCATTACAATGTACAAACGTACATGACTGTCAAAACCCCTTTCCATAACAGCAATTCTTGGTGCAACTCACGCCAAAATCAGGCAAGATGCGTGGCCGGGAATACTGTTTGTATGGTACGATTGAGGCGAGAGGGATATACCTATCAGAAAGTATTTTTAGAACAGATAACTATCTCTATGCCCTTTGGACTTGGGAAAAGACAAAAGGAGGTGTTCACATTGCATATCTTGCTAGAACAAGTACAAGCTGTCCTCACCACCACCCCAGAGCGCTGGCAACGGCTAGTCAGCACACTTCCTATTGATCTACTGACACGTCCGCCAGCCACCGGAGAGTGGTCAGCACTCAATTGCTTACAGCATTTATTGGAAGCGGAACATGTGCTTTTTCCTGTTCGGCTCCACGCTTTTTTGGCAGGACAGGATTTCAATGATTTCGATCCACACCAGCAGCATGCAGACCCTGAGGCACAGACTCCTGAGCAGCTTGCAGCAGCGTTCGCGCGCTATCGTCAAGAAAGCCTTGTCCTGCTCAAGCAAGTGAAGGATGACGACCTGGCACGGACGGCACAGCATCCGAAGCTGGGCACAGTCACGCTGGCAGAAATGCTGCATACATGGGCCGCTCACGATTTGATGCATACCGTTCAGGCAGAACGAGCGCTCATGCAACCTTTCATGCTCGGCTGTGGTCCCTGGCGTCCGTTCTTTCGGGACCACGAGAGCGGCGTTGCGAAGGAATAAGCGCCATGGCTCTACTCAGGCGACATCTTGGCAGTTGCAGCCATTTTATGGTGTTGTGCAATGTATTGTTTCAGGTGGACGAGATACCTGATCCTCATCTTCGAGATGCTGTCCAGCCATTTTATGCCTTGCGTCACACAAAAAAATGTGACACAAGGCAATTAATGGCCGTTTGGGGCGATTAATGCCTTTTTTGGAAAATGCCTGAATGGATTTTCACGCTCAAGTCTGCGTTGTCCCATGCTTGCAGAGGAACCACTAGGTGCTGAGAGTGCATCAGGAGCCGATGAAATCCATTTTCAGAATGTGTACAAGCGGCCAGGAATGTCTTGATTTTTGTACAAGCGGCCACTAGATGTTTTATTAAGCCGCATGTGATCTCAACTCATACATGTCAAACCACATGTTCTCCGGCCACTCTATGCCTTATTGGCGGCGATTAATTGCCTTGTGTCACACATAAAAAACAGAGGGAGCCGAGCAGGGGGGTAAAGGGCATGGATAGGATCTTCCGACCCACGTGCCGTGGAGATAATAACGGTACATGGATAGGATCTTTGTGACTCAGCCGGGTCACAGCGAGATTGCAAGCTCGACTCCCTACTTTCAGTGTACTCCTGCCAGCAACAAGCAAGGGGCGTAAAATTCAGCCCTATCTTCTAGGACCAAGGCGCGGCGTGGAGAGCAGTGCCAGGATCACACCACAAGCCAGACCACCTAGATGATCATAGAACGCGATATGGGGTGACAAGCCGAATAACAGGTTCAGCCCTAACAAGAAGAACCACTGCGTGATAGCCCCCGATCCCAGAGCGCGCCGATTGATAATGTAGAAGACACCCAATGCACCGAAGATGCCAAAGATAGCCCCCGAAGCACCGACAACTAAGGCATCCGGTTGTAAAAAGAATGTACATATACCACCGACAATACCTGACAGTAGATAGATGATGAGGTAGCGAAATGGACCGTAGAATGCCTCGATTGCTCTACCAATAATGTAGAGCGAAAGCATGTTCAGTGCAAGATGGAGCAAGTTGGCGTGCAAGAACATGGCAGTGAGCACACGCCAATATTCTCCCGTCACTTGGATAATCAATGTATTCTGCGCACCAGCAAGCACCAGCGCATGCGAGCTGATATCAATGAGACTCCCATCGATACGCCAGCTCAAAAAGCTCACGAAGAGGTATGCAAGAACATTAAGCGCAATAATACTGTTTGTGATAACACCAGGGTTCTGGTTGAGCATAAAGCGCGTACGGATCACTTGACGCTGTACCTGGTTCGGGCGTGTAGATGATGCTTCTGCGCTCGAACGTGCCGGAGCGCTGCTTTGCGGACTATCAGTCGTTAGCCCTGGAGGGACGGTCGAACTGCTATCAGCGACGGCTGGGCGCACATCGAGCGGCGGAAAACATTGATCAAAGCGCCCCCCATAAGAAAGGCGAGCCGCACGAGTACGCGCTAAATTCGCATCATAGTCCTGTCCCAGAGCACGCAGCAGGTAAGAACGCAAGGCATGCGTATAGGCAATACTAGGATCTTCACTGATCACCAGATCGACATTTTGTAAAGCGCGTTCATAACGACGATCCAGCAGGTCAAGCAGTGCCTGTGCGGTCTTTCCCTCAAGACCACCATCCGGTTGTAGCTCCTGTACACGATGGCTAGCCATCGTAACAACGCCATAGTTCCCCAGGGCGAGATTGGCCTCAGCTAATCCCAGATGTACCATCGCATTATTCGGTTCCATCTGTGCACCGTGGGCATATGCAATCGCGGCATCTCGTGCCTGTCCCTGCGCTAATGCTTGTTTTCCTTGTTCCAGATAGGTTTGTATTTCAGTTTGAGCTTCCACTAGTTACCCTCCAATATGGAAATAGTATCATCTCCTCGCTCCTGATACGTATAAAGGCTATAACTGCAAGTACCAATGTGCCTACAATTGTCAATAGTGCCAACGGCGTACGGTAGGATGCATATCCGTTAGTGTGTGACCGAATTGAGAACCGATAGCGTGGAGTAAACCACCAGCCCTGTAAGCAACTGCTCAGTAAACGACCAACGTAGGTGTAATAGTCTATATTCTGTACGAAGGGACCGACACTCAGGTTAAGTCTAATCACCGGAACTTCACAATTCTTGCCTTCTCATCTCGCTCTTTTCATATCCGTGCGTTATAATGAAACAGAATCAGTTCAAATTTAACTACGGGAGGCAAATCATGCGGAGTGCAATAAAGTATGTGATCATTATAAGCATTATTGTACTGCTACTCCTTGTTGGGATTATTCTAGCTGCCATTTTTCATGTACTGTTGCCGTTTCTTTACATTGTATTGATCGTGCTCGCAACTCTCAGCTTGGCTGGAACGTTCTTACAAATATACTGGGTCGTCACACTGATCCGTACTGTCTTGCTTGTGCGCAATGAAGTACAGCCACTGCTTGCCTCTGTGCAGGAGACGGTGGGTGCCGTGAAAGATACAGCGCAAACGGCTGGTCATACTGTCTCGACCATCGGCAATGTTTCACGTCTCTTTAGCGAATTTGCGTTAGGACCCAGTGTGCGTATTGTCGCGGGCCTAGTCGCGGCGCAGCAGGTCCTGGGTGTGCTATTAGGGAAAGGTCATGCACGCAACCGGGCCGAGCAACGTCGCAGGCAACAAATGGAAGCGGGCGTAGGAGGTGATTAATGGTCAATCCAAATTTGGAGACTGCTGGACAGATCGCTGCCATTATTATCGGTCTCTATCTCTTCATCTCAGTGCTGCTTTTCCTGGCGCTGCAGGCAGCACTTATGTTTGCATCGAGCTGGATACATGAGAAAACTGAACTGCTGAAGCTAATACGTCCACAAATTGATATGGTCAATGAGGTGTATAAAGCGGCGGAAACTGGTGTTGCACCAGATGCGCAGGAAAATGTTGTGGCACGTACGGTGGCGAAAGTCCCTGTAACGCTACATACAGCAGACAAGAAGGTTGAGCAGGTCTCAGATCGTGTTGTGGTAGGCGTTATCGAGTTTCGTGCACGGATGGTGCAGGCACAAACCATCGTCAAAACCTTCTTCCTACCAGGGCTAATGAAGCCAGAAGAATACTTGACGAGACGGGATGAGAAACAGCAACTTCAGAGTGCTAACCATCAGAGTATGAGAGAAAGACGCGCCCCAGAGATCCCTGTGGAAGCTGCTGCAAGCAAAGGTGCTAGCAATGCAGTAGAAGCTGTAGAACGGCATAATGTCGGTGCTCGTTGAATATATTAAACAGTTCGCACGTTTTCAGCGCAACGCTCGTCTGTATCTTATTAGCAATGCTCTAAGCGGTGTTACCGTCGGTATCATACTGGTTCTGTACAATCTGTACATTGTCTCCCTCGGTTATGATACCGCGTTCGTTGGCTTTATGTTATCCGTTGCGACCCTCGGCGCTGGCCTAGGTATTTTTCCTGCTGGCCTCTGCTTTGATCGCTTGGGCGGAAAGCTTATTTTGATCTGGGGCAGTGTAGCGCTTAGCATTGCTGGTATGGGACAACTGCTCTTGCGTGACCCGCTGCCGCTGCTGCTGAGCGGCTTTATCGCAGGTGTTGCGGGAGCATTCATCCTCGTTGTGAATGCTCCCTTTTTGACGCACAATAGTACGGTTACCGAACGCTCGGTGCTCTTCAGCTTAAACATTGTGCTTTTGCTGATCCCTACAGTCCTCGGCAAGTTAATAGGTGGGATGCTACCGCTCTGGTTCTCCTCTACTCCCTGGCTGATGGCTCGTCTGCCGTTCTGGCTGGATGGCTTATTGGCCAGCCAACCGCTGGCCCGCTCGTATCAGTTAACGATGCTATTTGCAGGTATTATGGCCGTACCTAGCTTTATCCCGCTCTTTCTAATGGACGACGACTGTCCTCTAAGATCATCCTCTAGCGGTCCCACTGGCAAGATGCCGCTCAATGTGCAGCGATGGCGAGAAAAGGCTCTTGTCGCCGTACAGCGCTGGCAGAACATCCCTTTGAGAGCGAGCTTGAGTAGCCCCATCGCTACCCTGGTCATCGTGCAGGCGCTTATAGGATTGGGAGCTGGCCTCTTCATTCCCTATTTCAACGTCTATTTTGTGAAAGCTCTCGCTGCCTCGCCTGCTTTATTTGGTACGATAGATGGGGCTGCGACCACTATTGATGCACTACTCATACTGCTTGCACCCTGGCTAGCGGCGCGTATTGGTCAGATCAACACCATTACCATTACGCGCTTGCTGGCCTTACCTCTCTTGCTGACGATCGGTCTCTCTCATCTGCTCCCGCTGGTTGCTGTACTCTACCTCTTTCGTCAGGGGATGATGGGCATGGCGACGGGTATCTTTCAGGTCTTCTCCATGGAGGCTATTGTGAAGCCACATCGCGGCTTTGCCAATAGTGTGTACCAGATCGTCTCACAGGGCAGCTGGGCCGTGACAGCGCCGCTAGGGGGTCTAATTATCGCTCGCATGGGTTATACGCCCATATTTCTCATTGGTGCGATCTTTTATCTTGCGGCGATTGTGCTCTTGTGGGTCAGATTTGGGCGTGGTGTGGGGGAGCGTCTGGCGATGCAGAATGAGAAAGGCTCATAGTAACACCTCAGCTGCCAGGGCATCCACAAGGGACAATACCGGCGAAATAAGGGAGCGGGCAGGGCACCCACAAGGGATGCCCATAGGCATCCCTTGTGGGTGCCCTGCCCGCTCCCAACGATCTCATCCATGCTTCTCTCTTTAGCTATTAGTCTTAATCTGCTGCTGCTGCTGGCCAAAACCTGTGTGTCAGCTTAATGAATATAATAGTTAATTCGTACAAGACTGAGAGCGCTACACCAATAAAGATAGGACTATACAAGTCCGCCCCCGGTGTCACAAAGCAGGAAGCGATCCACATCCCAATATGGGCATTGGCGCGCTTCTTTTCAAGCGTCTCTACACTTATCAGGCCGACCTGTGCCATAAACGTCAGCACGAGCGGCAACTCGAAGATCAGGCCAAAGACCAGGATGAAGAATGCCACAAAAGTGAAGTAGCTGCCCGCCGATACCAGTTCTCTAAAGCTGCTCGCGGCAAAGGTCACGAGCCACTCGACGGGGTAGCGTAAAACCGTAAAGCCGAGGCTGACACCCAGTGCAAAGAGGATAATACCGATAAAGATAAACGGTATAGCTGCACTTTTCTCGTGGCGATACAGGCCCGGCGAAATGAAAGCCCACGCCTGATAGAGGATCACCGGCAGCGCCATCATCACGCCCGCAACAATGGAGACCATCAGCATGACGGTAAAGCCTTCCATGATGCCAGTCACCACGGGTCTGCTATCCTTACTGTCACCAAGGGCATTGTAAGCCGTCTTTGGCAGTGGCGTCTCCAGAAAGTGAACGATCTGCTCCCTGAAGATGAAAGCGATAATAGTGCCGATCGCCACAGCGATCAGTGACTTAAAGATGCGCCAGCGAAGTTCCTCTAAGTGGCTCACCAGTGACATAGAAGAAGGATCGTCTTCATCCTCAGCGCCGCCAGCATTGAAATCTTCAAAGGTATATAACGGATCGTACCGATCAAGATCACCACGTGCCATTATTGCCCCCTAGTTTCAATCCCCTCAAACGGGCTGAGAAAAGACATTGGCTTGCGCTGCCTCTCCGCGGGAGATGTATACACATCAAATCCTGATGAGTCAAGTGAAAATGCACTAAGCAGGTAGTTATTATCCAAACTAGTCAACCTTCTTATCTTCTGTCTTATCTTCTTTACGTGCCTGAACCTCCGGCTCATCGGCATCAACAACCTTGGTGGCGGTAGCCGTGCTTGCTTCAGCAGCAGCAGCCTTTTTGGTGGCAATTTCGCGCTCGATAGCCTCAAGATGGGCGGCAGTAGAAGCCCTGAAATCGTCTTTAGGGGCGGTGAGTTCGCTCATCCCCTTCTTGAACTCCTTAATACTTTTGCCGATCGCTGAACCCATTTCTGGTAACTTCTTCGGTCCAAAGATCAAGAGCGCAATAGCGAGAATAATAATGAGTTCCGGTCCGTGAAATGGCATAGTAGGGTATCCTTTCGGTTATGTATATGGCGAATAGTCGTCGCTTATTATACGACGCAATGCCATGACAACGATCACTGTTACCTTTATGGTCTGGCCCAAGCGCAATGAATTGCGCGGCTACGAGAGAGCAGGGCGAAACTGTGTCGTATCCTGGCCTAATAAATTTGCCTCTAGCTTCTGCAAACTCTCCAGACTCACACTCAACACACCTAACCCAGCAGAGCTAAGGGCCACCAAGCCCACAATACGCCGCCGACTGACGCGCTTGGTACGTAAGCGAGTAGCGACAAGCTGCTGCTGCTGGAGTTCCTTGGCTTCCTGGCGTACGGAGGTGAGCAGTCGTTGCTCCAGGCCAGGTGGATTGGCGGCTGTCGGGCCGTAATGGCGTAACAGCAGGGTCTCGCTAGAATCGTTATGCATAGCCTCTCCAGGTTATTGTGGCTGGATCGCCAGTTGCAAACGCTGTTGCTGCCAACTGGTTTGCTGTTCGGCGTCATCTTTATCTATATACTGCGCGTGTGGTTGTGTATGAGTGCTACTACTAGCGTCACATAGCTTGCCACCGCTCTCGTTAGCATAAAGCTGTTTAAATTGTTTACTGGCGCGCGCAAGGCGCTGACGGACAGCTGCTTCTTTCAAATTGAGCGTCGTGGCGATCTCCGCTGTAGAGAGACCGGCAACGATCGAAAGCAGCAGGCAGATACGCAAAGACTCGGAGAGCTTCAGCAGTGCGCGCCGTAGCGCATCTCGCTCGGCAATCAACTCGGCAGGATCTTTCAGCTGACCGATACCAAAGCCGCCTGGTTGTACGGGAGCCGCTTGCTCATGCAGAGCTTCCGAGACATGTTCTTGCTGTCCACTCTCCAACATATGCGAAAAGGGAATAAAACGGAAGAGTTTACGGCGACGATGCTGCATCCGTACGGTATTCAAGGCAATACGTAAAAGCCAGGCTTTGGCGTGAAAATGTGAACCACTTGCAGCTCGTGCCGCATCAATACCACGTAAAGCCTGAAGAAAAGTATCCTGAGTTAGGTCCTGGCTTTCCTCCCAATCGCCCGTTAAAGCATAGATTGTATGAAAGACCAGTTTTTCATACTCATGAATGAGTACTTCTACTGCCTGAGCGGCGGACATTGTATCCACACAGCAAACCTTTTCGCATTGGTAGGAGAACAGTTCTTCTTACTAAGAGAGATGCATGAAGCAGTAGAAATGTGACATCCGAATTTTAGAAGGGCAAGAGAAGGAAAATCAGAGGACACCCCCTGAAACCCCGCCGCGAAAAACCTAAAGCGGGGGTCCAGGGGGCGGTAGCCCCTAGGCGGGGTTTGGGGTATCCCCAAATAGCTCAAATTATCCCTAGAAGGAAAATCAGAGGACACCCCCTGAAACCCCGCCGCGAAGAACCTAAAGCGGGGGTCCAGGGGGCGGTAGCCCCTAGGCGGGGTTTGGGGTGTCCCCAAATAGCTCAAATTATCCCTTTTGCCGCCCAAGGCGGCAAAAAAGGGAGTGTAGAGGGAAACCCTCTACTTAATGTTATTTAGCGCAAGTGCTCTTCTATATAATCCTCAGCTTCTTGCACCGTTGTAATCTTTTCAGCATCCTCATCTGAGATTTGAAGTTTAAATTCCTCTTCCAGAGACATGATAAGCTCTACCAGATCGAGTGAGTCTGCATTGAGATCCTCAACAAAAGAAGCATTGGGAACGACCTCGCTCTCATCAACACCCAGTTGGTCAACGACAATTTTTTTCAGGCGTTCAGGTATAGTTGCCATTAGTTCACCTCGCTTTCCGCTTTAGAGATGGGCTGTTGCTGTGCCCGGTTAAATATTGTACCGAGGACACCATTAATGAAGCGGCTAGAGGTGTCACTACCAAATATCTTGGCGAGTTCCACCGCCTCGTTAATCGCGGGCCTCAGAATATTTTTATCAATGCGAGCCATTTGTTGCAATGGCCATTCACGCGCTGCACTCTGTATATGAGCATCGATATCGTCCAGGTGGCTACAGACACCCACCATTAGCTCACTAGCATATTCTACAACTTTGGTGTGTAGATGGCGCTCCTCAGTATGGCGCTGCAAGACCTCCTGTAGGTCATGGTGGGCTGTATCATATTCGTAGAGTGTTTGTAGTGCGATCATTCGCGCTTGCCTACGTATACCTGGCATGATATCCTCGAATAGCTCTTCGCTACATGTGCTATACGAGTGATGCCTAGTTGACGGAGCAACCGCACCACTCTCCGGTTTGTACATACATCATTGTTGCAGAATTGACCTAAGCTACATCTTGAATGTAGACATTGACCTCGCCTACTTGCATCCCTACCATCTCTGCGAGCGCGGATGCAACTTCTTCTTGTACAGCACTGCCCACTTCTACAATATCGATCCCCGCATTTACCACAATGTACAAATCGGCAGAAACCGTGTTGTCTTTGATAGT
This sequence comes from Chloroflexota bacterium, assembly GCA_005879655.1. The sequence goes on from VBJK01000065.1 coordinate 43,166, forward strand.
GAGTGCTACACCTTGCCGAGGAATTTCTCGCCCTAATAAACGCGTCCATTGGCCATGGTCGTGGCTGGTATTCGCTATGCGGGCTATGCCTGATATCTGCAATGCGCTGTTAATCACGATAGTCGAAAGGACTTGCTTAGCAACACGTACTGTGCCTAACTGTTGTGAGTCCAACACCGTTTCTTTCCTCCTGCTATTGTGCTTCATCAGCATATATGTATGATACCAACCGCCTATTAGGGTGTTGCGAACTATCTTACTGCAAAGATAGGCGCTTTTTAGTTGTATGTCAAGTGTACTATCCCAATCGGTTCTTTTTTTCGTCTTTCCTTTCTCCACCCACACTGTTTCTTCTGCCATTATTGGCCCGATATGGAGGCAGTGCTAGCGATAGAGGATAGATGCTCTATCAGAAACGGACCCTATGCGCATTATACGTCATGAGTAAGGCCCATATCACATACTTGGGTGACGGCTTTAGCGATGTCGGTTGCACTGCTAATATTGATGATAGTCGTTCCCTTAGCGATACGTTTTACCATCCCTGTCAGGGCTTTGCCGGGACCGATCTCTATAAAGGTCGTTACTCCTGCATTTACCATATATTCGATGCTGCGAATCCATTGGACAGCTACGGCCACTTGCTGTGCCAGTTCGTGACGTAACGC
>VBJK01000196.1:0-2918 GCA_005879655.1 Chloroflexota bacterium
TGGCAATACGCTTGTTCAGTTGTCACCATTCTATTATACCAAAGAGGGTTCAACAGCGACAAGTAAGAGATCAAGCGGAAACGGCTCTACAAGCTGGCAGAACAGAAAGAAGCTCTGCTCAGAACTGTTCTCTGTATTAATAGAGCATCAAAAATTGCTGATCTAGTTGCCCTGTTATTGAAACAGAGCCGCCTTGTGTAGTATACTTTGGACACCAGCAAACTGGTTAAGAAGGTATATGTACATAGGAAGAATGCTCCAGAGGATATCTCAGTTATGAATAAACTAGTCATGATCATTGATGATTCACCGACAGTGAGGAAGATTGTCGAAGTAAGCCTCAAAAGAGAAGGTTTTACTGTTGTCGCTTTCTCAGATGGCATTGAAGCACTACGAGCATTAACTACCAAGCAATTGGATCGCATTCCCGATCTTATTTTCCTGGATATTGATCTCCCTAAAATGAATGGTTACGAGATTGCGCGCCATCTCAAAGCAAAGCCAGCCTGGAGTAATACAGTAATTGTGATTCTTTCACGACACAATGGCGTTGTCGATCGTTTGAAAGGTCGCTTAGCTGGCGCGCAAACATACCTAACCAAACCATTTACTACACAGACCATCGTCGATGTGGTCAACAATAGCCTGCACCTCACGCCTCCAACGTCAGCTTCAGGCACCTATCTATAACATCGACAAGGATCACTGATGACAACCGATAAAAGTAGAGAGCCTGGTGAATGGCAAGAAGTTTGCTCACTAGGTTTTCTCTTACTAGCCTCTGTCTATCTTTGTCCCCTTTTTACCGCACATGTAAAGATTGTATTTGCGCAATAAATTGTGCAATGCCCCTCAAAAATCCCGTAGCCGCGCAATTTATTGCGCCTGTTTTATTCTCTCATATCTGCGTTACAATAAATTGCGCAGCTGCGGAATATACTAGTACTCTCGTCAATGCAAAAAAATGACGTGCACTCTATTTTTCTATTAAACTCTTGCAATATCAAATCATCTTCTTTATAATCGTGAGCAGCATTGTTCGCATTTCGACGTTGGGAAGGAGTACACCATGACCCTGACTGGTCCACAACAGAAAAAGTTACGTGAAGCTCTCTTACATGTTTGTCCTACGCGCTCAGAGTTAGAGTTGATGCTCACCGATGAATTAAATGTGTCTCTCTCAACCATTACGGGTGATATCAATCTTGGGCATACGGTCTTTGAACTTATTCGATGGGCAATGGCAAGAGGAAGATTAGAGGAACTTGTTGCCGCGGCCATCAAAATGAGCGGTGAAAATTCTGAATTGGCAAGTGTGGCTCAGGAGCTTGGAGTGAGCACACAAAAGGTAAGCAACTCAGCCGCTACCAAGGGAAATAGTCCATCACCTGGCAACGCTGGCGGCTCAGCCTCTACCAAAGCACCAAGCGCATCACCTCGTAACGCTAGCGGCTCAGTCTCTAATAAGAAGACCAGTGGGCCGTTTGAAGTTTTCATTTCTTACTCCCATCAAGATAAAGTGTACAGAAATGAACTCAACAAACACTTAAGTAATCTGAAAAATCAGAATTTGATTGCAGCCTGGTTCGATGGGGATATTGTGCCAGGAACTGAGTGGAGAACGCAAATCCTGCAACACCTCGAATCTGCTCAAATTATTCTCTTACTTATTAGTGCCGACTTCATGGACTCTGAATTCTGTTATAGCATCGAGTTAAAGCGTGCCATTGAGCGTCACAAAGCCAATGAAGCACGTGTCATTCCCATTATCCTGCGTGCGACCGATTGGGAAGGTGCGCCGTTTGCCGATCTGTTAATCCTTCCTGAAGATGCAAAGCCTATTAGTAGCTTGCCTTCGCGCGACGACGCTTATGCCAGTGTGGTAAGAGGGATTCGTAGAGTGATAAAGGATTTGCAGAATAGCATTTGAAACGTTGTGCTGCTGTGCATTGTGAGAGGAGGAAAGTTCATTTTCGGTAGCTCCCATTAGGAATCGATCAGAAGAAGAGGACAAATACACTACGAGACTCTTCTTCTGCAAGATGTCGCTCGTTCTTGAAGCACTTGAAAGGAGCATCTCTTCATGACACTGATACTCTCGCCTGATACCAGACATACCACCGGGGCCATCCTGCTGACGATTGTTGCTATCGAATATGGAGGGTGGTTCATGTTGCGCATCGTGCAGGGCCACCAGCCCGCAACACTAGTTTCTACACTATTTATCAGCATAATGTACAATATGCTCGCGCAACTTCACAATTGGTACTTGCTCTGTCTTGGACCCCTTCCCACGTGTGATCTTCGATTGGCTCCCTCTTGGCTCCCTCTTTCACAAGCAACGTTTGACCCGTCCATGGCCCTCACGCGCTTTGATCTGTCACAGTTCCTGTCGCCTTTTTCGCTGAAGCCTCAAGCCACCTCATTCTTTTGCACCTCCCGTTATAATGAAATTATGAGGCTGATGCTCCTCCAAGTTTTTCAGCACTCATCCAGTGCTGACCTGATCATCGGCGATCGGGACGCGCCGGAGTTCTGAGGACACAATAGTAGGATTGCTCACTCACACCACTATCACGAGTTTCAGCTTCAGGATCACAAAATCATTGTAAGTACACACCAATCTTCTGCTGCCAATTTGTAGCAAAAACTATATTAGTGGATCTTAACTCATGTTTATACTGTGTACAGACTATTTTACAGTACCAAAGGAGCAGTAGATCCCTTGAAGCTTATCTTAGATACCCCCTCAAAGGTAATAACCTGGTGCATAATCCCAAAACCCTTTCAGGTACCGCCTGTCCTGCCCAGGGCTTTTACCGTCAATGCTCAATCGGTTCCGGTACCATCTGCTCCTATGAGAAAGTTTAATCTTCGATCACTTTCGTAGCGTTTTTTGTAGAGTTTAAAGCAAGATG
>VBJK01000196.1:3066-7141 GCA_005879655.1 Chloroflexota bacterium
TGACAGCGACGAGCCAGGCCAACACTTCGGTGCTCATTCTGGGCGCGGGCATCGCCGGACTCACCGCGATGTACGAGCTTGAAAAGGCGGGCTATCACTGTCAGATCCTGGAGGCTCGCCAACGACCCGGCGGCAGGAACTGGTCCGCACGACGAGGCACTAGCGAAACCTCGCTCGATGGCACAACACAAACATGTCAGTTTGATCCCGGTCTCTATATGAACGTCGGACCAACCCGCATCCCCCAACACCATACAACCATTGACTATTGCCGCGCATTGAAGATCCCCATCCATGTATTCAATAATCAGAATGCAGACGCTTACTATTATTTTGAAGAGGCTGGTCCGCTCTCAAATCAACGTCTGCGGCATCGTGCAGTACAGGCTGATGCACGGGGCTATATCTCTGAATTGCTCGCCAAGGCTGTCAATCAGGGTGCATTGAATCAGGAACTTTCGACCTCCGATAAAGAGAGACTCATCGATTTTCTACGTACGACTGGAGTACTCACGGCCCAGAATAAGTACGGTGAAAATCCCGATCGGGGCTATCGACGCGGCAACGAACCAGTTGCCGGAGATCGGCCCGGCATTATAGATGCACCCTACAAGCTTAGTGACCTGTTCGCACTCAACGACAAGCATACCTTCAATCTCGGCCACTGGATCGCTTTCGAGCACGAGTGGGATCAGGCCATGCCAATGTTTGAGCCAGATGGGGGTATGGATCGCATCCCTATGGCACTCGTCAATGCTATCACTGGCCCAATTCACTACGGAACTGAGGTGACACGCATTGAGAATACAGCCCATGGCGTGCGTGTCAGTTATCGCGATCAGCATGAGAACACGAGTCAGCTAGAGGCCGACTATTGTATTTGTACCATTCCTCCGCAGATCCTCAAGCGCATCCCTAACAACTTTCCTGTCCAGGTGCAGAGCGACCTTGCCGTGCCAGTGCCCGTCAATGCGGGCAAGATGGGTCTACAGTTCCAGCGCCGCTTTTGGGAGCTGGATGACCGCATCTTTGGCGGGATATCGATGACCAATATGGATATCACACAGATCCTCTACCCCTCGCATGGATACCTTGAGCAAAAGGGTGCGCTCATCGGCTACTACGCCTTTGACATCCAGGCCGACCAACTTGGTGCACTGAAGCCCAAAGAGCGTGAACAGCACGCCATTACCCAGGGCAGTAAGATACACGGAACAGTCTATCGTACAGCATTTGAAAGCTCGTTCTCTAACGATTGGCGCAAAACGCGCTATAGCGAAGGCGCATGGGTAGACTGGCCCGCTCATACCCAGGGACCCAATTCGCCCTATGCACGCCTGCTGCAACCCGTGGGACAGGTCTATTTTGCCGGAGATCACCTTACCTATACGATCGCCTGGCAACATGGAGCATTTGAAGCGGCACGCAAGGTAGTTATGGATCTGCATAAGCGCGTTGTAGCATCTTGAACGTTTCTTGATATCTGTCTGCTACAATCTCCTCAAATGTTGTTATTCATTACAAAGAAGTCAAAACTTCTATGCTCATTTTTCATAAAGCTGAAGGAAGCTCATGGAGGAGATATGCGCCATGCTGAAGCGTAGCTTTCTTATCCCTCACCAATTGAGGGCGTACAGGAAACTCTTCATCCCTTTTACCTTTATTGTCGTCGCCACTGTGGCCCTTGCAGGTTGCGCTGGCACGACTACTACATCCCAAAATGCATCAACTCAGGCATCCACGAGCTGTACCCGCTCGGTTCCCGTCAGCGGAGATGCCGCCCTGGCGGCTGCCACGTCCGCCGCGCAAGCCGGAGACTGCCTCCTGCTGAGTAATGGCACCTATAAAGCTTCATCGTTCACAATATCTGGTCCGGTGCAGATTAGCGCGCAGAACCCGCTCAAGGCTGTGATCTCTGCGGGCACGATGACGCTGACTGGCTCGCACAAGGTTATCCAGGGCCTGACATTCACAGGTACTGCAAATGTCGCGCTGAATGATTGTGTGAATTGCCGCGTCACGCGCTCCTTCTTTAAGAACACCAAGGGTGACGCAATCCACCTATCGGGCAACAACGACGACGCTAACCGCATCGACCACAACGAGTTTGGACCGATGCCCCAGAAGGCACACTACATAGATGTGGGTGGTGGAACCGTACTCGCTAAAAACACACAGATCGACCACAACTACTTCCACGATCACGCCCGCTACGTCAACGGTGCCGACACTATCACGCTGGGTGGCGTTGGTGGTGTCTCTGGTGATATCCAGAATGCGCACAGCATCATTGAATTTAATCTCTTCGTCCGCTGCAATGGCGAGAATGAGATGATTGAGAACAAATCGTCGGGCAATATCATTCGCTATAACACCGTTCTTGAGACCAATGGCGCGATTAGCCTGCGCGCTGGCAACAATGTGTCCGTCTATGGTAACTTCGTCTTCGGTAAGGGTGTGGCCGGAAGCGGCGGCATCAGGATGTGGGGTGACAACCACCTCATCTATGACAACTATATCGACGTGCAAAGCTTCAGCATTTTTGTTGGGGCAGGCGATGCTGCGGCACCCGGTGCCCATTTTGCCTTGCACAACCCGCATATCTTCAATAATACCTTTATTAGCGAAGGCGAGAGCGCTGTGAATTTGGGTGTCGGCGGTCACAAGATTGGACCCGATAACATGATCTTTGCGAATAATATCGCTCAAAGCTCGCACGGCCCGGTCATCAGGCTTGGACCCGCAGCCCCTACTAATCCTACCTACGCGAACAATATTGTTAATCCACTGCCGGGCGCGACCGCCGGGATCACGGCAACCGCTGGTCAGTGGCAGGTTGTGGACCCCAAGCTCACCCATGATGCAGTTGGTGTTAGTGAGCCAGCCAGCGGGAGTCCGGCAATCCAGGCTGGCTCCAATGCTTACGCGTCGGTGGTCACTGAGGATATCTTCGGTCGCACGCGAACGTCACCACCTGACATTGGGGCAGTACAGAGCGGCAGCGGCGGCGCTCGGCATCCACTCGCGCTTGCCGAAGTTGGTCCGACCGCTCCGTAAGCCGGGCGTCCAGGGGGCTTCGTCCCCCTGGCGGGGTTTGAGGTGTCCCCAAGCTCTCCCTTTCACTCCTCTCGCCGCCTGCGGCGGCGAAGAAAAGAGGTTTTTGGGGACACCCCAAACCCCGTCAAAGGGATTGCCCCTACAATGGGACGGTCAACCTTGACAGGCTGATGCGTCCCATTGTAGGGGCAATCCCTTGTGCTTGCCCTGGAGGGGATGACCCCTCCAGGCTTCTTCCCCCTTACCACCTTACCCATAGATATTGTGCACAAGTCCACGTATCAACCACACCAAAAATCCCCCCTCCAATGCTCATCTACGTGTCCCTAATGCCATTTTTCACATCATACTCGAACTGCAATATAGCGCCCAGATCCTGGCAATTTTCCAGAAGTTCTCCGTTTTTTCAATCTCAGAAGAGTTCCCATCCCTGCCAGCCGTACTCTCATCGCCTCTCCTAGAAGTTCCCCACACCCTGCCACCTGCCTCACCACCAGAACTCCCTCCCCATCATCACTCACCACATCTCTACCAGGAATTTGCTGTCCTTTTGCTTACACCAATAATATACCATCATCCCATGACGAAGCCATGAATTGATATAGATGGATCATGAATGATTCTTCATGGTTGGCGTTAGATAACAGACCCAACGCCATTACACTTTATTCATGCTCTGCCAATCCTGTACAAACCTGGCAACTGCCTGCTCACTTGCAGGGTCCGTTACCATGGCTAACAGAACCTCAGGGGCCACCGTCAAGTCATGTGCACCAGCCAGCAACGCGCTCACTGCTTCAGTGGGAGACTTGATACTAGCTGCCAGGATGCGCGTTGCAGACTGCTGATTGGCTAATAATCTCGCCATCTGTGCAAGACGTTCGTTCGCATCTACACCGGAACGCTGCAAGCGGTTATAGTAAGGGATGATACAATCAGCCTGGGTCATGGCGGCACAATACGCCTGTGATATGGAGGTCACGGCAGTAAAAGCTACGCGGTGTCCCATAGCTCGCAA
>VBJK01000196.1:7162-9928 GCA_005879655.1 Chloroflexota bacterium
ATTGAACATCTCATCTTCTGTTGTCGCACCAGGCTGTATAAACACGGTTCCTGCCAGCATGTGTACTAGCTCGTGCAAAAGAGGGAGCGCTGCGAGGCGTTGGCCGCGTTCGTGTGCTGCTAGCATGATGGAAGGATTCGTCGTGACACCAGCCAGTGGAATGATACGAGCGATATTTTTGATATCAGCAAGATACGCACAATCAACATAGAGGGCCATGGATGAAAACTCCTCTCTTGCTTGCCGCACGCAATCGCGCTACTATAGTATACAGCCCTATGATTATGGAAAAGTTGGAGCTATGAAACTGCCATCCTGTTTACTGTGTGACACTGTCCAATTGACAGAAGGAGAGCAGCTGCTGATACTCAATTCAGCAGCAGATCCATTCGTACAACATGTCGCAGAACGCTACCGTACTATACAACTTACACTGGCCGAAGACAATATCGCGCTTGCCCAGGCACTGCTGAGCCAGCCTGATACACGCATACGCCATATCGCCTTCCACCATGCCATCCTACAGCAACCAGCAGGCACAGTGGATAGTGCAGTTATGAACCTGCTCTACCAACCTGGCAAGAGCTGGATACTATACGGACTACAAGTTGCAGCACACGCATTGCGCCCAGGAGGACGGCTCTATGTAGTTGGCGCTAAGGATCGTGGTCTCCTTACCGTGGCGAAGCATATGCAAGAAGTCTTCGGGACAGTCGAGACGCTTGAGATCAGCAAAGGGCAACGTGTCATCTGCTCTCGTCAACCTACAATAGCGATACACAGCGAGACCATAGCACAACCCACACTACCTGTCTTTGCCGATAGTAAGCTGGATGAAGGAACGCGTTTACTGCTAGAAGCCCTTGCGGTTCATGCCACAGATGAGACGCTAGATATTGGCTGCGGGGCTGGCCCTATCGGCTTGCATATCGCTCGCCAGGCCATGCAAGGACATGTCACCATGGTTGATGTCAGTCTGGCAGCGGTAGCAGCAGCACAACAAGCCACATACGAGAGTGGACTCAGCAATGTACGTATCTTACCCAGCGATGGCGTACAGGCCGTCATAGGACAACGCTTCGATCTAGTCGTTACTAATCCACCATTTCACCAGGGAGGGCTACAAACTACCGCTATTGCAGAACGTTTCATTGGTGAAGCAGCACAGGTATTGCAGCCACAAGGCCGCTTTTACCTGGTTGCCAACCGCTTCCTGAAATACGAACCAATCTGCTACGCCTGTTTTGACCACGTTAAAGAAGTTAATGGCAACACACGCTACAAAGTATTGCGCGCAGTCGGCATTCATAAACGCCTACCAGCAATAGATCGATGAGGCATGCAAATGATCTCTATCAAGCAAAAAATCTGTAACCACCCATTCTATGAGGTACAATAGAGTCGGCAAGTATCCATATCCTATCGCTCGTCTAAACGTATCTATCATAAAGAGAGGTGTGAACATATGATAAAGCCTCGTTGCGCTTTCGTTAATGCCGACGACATACGCTTACATTACCTCGAATGGGACCAGCAGGTAATACACCAAATGCAACAGCGATCAGAGCAAGGCCAGATTGCAGATGCCGCTAATGATAATATACCTCTTGTTATGCTCCATGGACTGGGTGCCACTGCACACACATGGAGTCTGGTAGCTGATCATCTTTACCAAGAACACCTTGTCATCGCCTTTGATCTACGCGGCCATGGCAAAAGCGAGCAGCCCGCTCAAGGGTATGATATGGTGACGATTGCGGAAGACGTGATTAGTGGTATGGCCGCGCTCGGCTTAGGACAGGTAGCACTGATCGGACAGGGTTGGGGAGCACGCGTTGCATTAGTCATTGCAGCTCGTCATCCCGCCCTCATCAGCCATCTCATTCTCGTCGATTGCCCACACATCGAACCGCGCCACTGGCCCGGTATGACACGCGAACGCTTTATCCGCGAGAAGGCGGTACCAGAAAGCTATGCCTCACAAGCTACTTTTATCGAGGCTATCAAAGATGAGATGTCAGCCTTCTGGTCCCCTGAAGTAGAAGCAATCGTTAAAACGTACGTTCACGAACTGCCCGATGGCAGAGTAGAAGAGCGCTTACAGGCAGCACATCAGCGACAAATCCGCGAATCATTCTGGGATGAGCGTGCACTACCATACTATGGCAAACTGAGCTGTCCCGTCCTGCTCGTACCGGCGGCAACCGAACCACAGCTAGACGAGGATTTGCCAGAGCGCTTGGAAAGTGCCGATGAGTTCGCAGTAGCGAAAGGTCATATAGCAAACCAGGTTGCGCGTACTATTCACCGCTGCTCGGTACTATGGATGCCGGAAACAGTTCACGATATCCAGCTGCAACGTCCACAAGTGCTGGCTGAGAATATCGCCAGTTTTGTAGCGCGCAGTTAATAACGAGAAAACCAGCTGGCAGTAGAGGACGAATACGCTATGACAACTATGCTCTATCTAAATGGGAAGCTCTATACTATGGATGCCACTCAACCACGGGCACAGGCCATGGCGATCGATAGTACCAGTGGACGCATTGTAGCGGTAGGCACCAATGACGAGGTGCGTCGCGTAGGGGGACGTTCTCCCGAATTGATAGATCTGCATGGCAAAACGGTCCTGCCCGGTTTCATTGACGCTCACTTCCATCTGCTCTGTACAGCTTATCGTGCATACCAGCTCGATGCCTCCACCTGCACGAGCGAAGAGGCAGTTGCCGCCCTGGTACGCGAGCGGGTAGCATACACGCCACCTGG
>VBJK01000196.1:10076-11546 GCA_005879655.1 Chloroflexota bacterium
TTTACGCGATGGTGCAGGCCAGCCCACAGGCATCCTACAAGAGCAAGCCGCAACTAATATCATCAATAATAGCATCGAAGCAGCAGACCCTACCCTGACACGCGTCATGGTTGAACGTCTCCTACCAGAGCTTCAGCGTAACGGCATTACGACCATTCATAATATCGAAGGTGCAGATTCACTACACCTCTTGCAACAATTGCAGGCGGAAAACAAACTAGGGGTACGTGTCCATATGCTTCTGCCGCATCAGATACTACCAGCATTACATACTCACAGCATCAACCATGAGGATAATGACCTGATACGCATCGGAGGGATCAAAATCTTTGCCGATGGCACACTTGGTTCACAAACGGCAGCTATGCTTGAAAGCTTTGAGGGCAACCCCGGCAACTATGGACTGCTTGCCATCTCCGCAGAAGAGATGCGAGCGGTTATCCATGATGCAGCTACGCTGGACCTCAGTATCGCCATTCATGCCATTGGTGATCGTGCGGCACGCGTAGCCCTCAATTCCATTGCATATGCCCAGGCATTACTGGCACAAACTGATCCCACGGCACATTCACATAAAAATCTGCGCTACCGTTTAGAGCATGTACAATTGATTGCAGATGAAGACCTGACACGCATGCGCCGCCTGGGCGTCATCGCCTCCATCCAACCATTCCATGCCGTCGTGGACCGCGACATCGCTGAACGCTATTGGGGCCAACGTCATCGCCATGCCTACGCCTACCGCACCATGCAGCAGCTGTGCATTCCCATTGCACTGGGGTCAGATGCGCCTGTAGAGACCTTTGAGCCGCTCAGTATTCTCTATGCAGCGACCGTCAGATGTGACCCCGCCATGCCACGCCCGCCCTGGTTGCCTGAGCAAGCTCTCTCCGTCGCCGATGCGCTCAGGGGCTATACACTTGGTGCCGCCTATGCTGGCGCGGAAGAAACTAGCAAGGGTTCGCTCAGCAGCGGGAAATTAGGCGATGCCGTCGTGCTACGCGAAGATATATTGCAGGTACCGCAACAATACATGTCTGAGAATGCAGTGCAGGCAACGATCCTTGGCGGCAAGATAGTCTATGGGCAAGCGTAGAAGAGATAGGTTCATAGAAGTATCGGTGAGCATATAAGTTTTTATATCGCAATAAAATAGCGATACATGCTTATTAAGGCATAAAGAGCAACCAGCACTGATCCTTTTTTCCTATCCTTTAAGATACTTTATTACATTTAACGCATCCATATGCTAATATACATAATAACATAGACATACATGAATGCACATAGCAACTGGTGTGCACGAATTTCAAGTGAATAGTCTTAACCACAGCTAGTCTTTTTTTCCTACACACCAAGCTATTTCAATGGATGTCACCCCGTTGTTGTGTTAGTATCCATATGGGCAGATATTTATGTGAATGCACATAGACAACAGGCCTGCATAAAGTTCTGTTGTGCAATAGAGAG
>VBJK01000196.1:11565-17306 GCA_005879655.1 Chloroflexota bacterium
ATCGTCTTAAGTATTATAGGTGTTGCCTTACTAGGCGGCAACGCCTTGCTGAGTGCCTTTGCGCAGTCATCCTGTGCTAGCGGAGATGGGACTTACACTGTTGCCAGCGGAGACACCCTGGGAGCCATTGCCGCTCGTTACAATACAAACTGGGAGACACTTGCCAGCTATAATAAGCTTGCTAACCCCGGCAGGCTTTACATCAATCAGCAGATCTGTATTCCTGGCCAGGGTACAGTAAACGTACCCACTCACGGGAACCCGACATATGGCAATGACAATCCCTTCCCATATGGACAATGCACCTGGTGGGCCGCCGAGCGCTTTCATCAACTCCATGGCATTTATATTCCATGGACAACGAACGCTAATGCATGGCAGTGGTCAATGCGTGCTCAAGACTACCATTGGCAGATCTCTGGCTACCCAACTGCTGGCGCTGTAGTAGTGCTGCAACCGGGGGTACAGGGTGCAGGTGGGCTAGGGCATGTCGCTACTGTGGAACAAGTACTGGGCAACGGTCATGTGATCGCCAGTAATATGAACTGGGGCGGCTATCCTGCGCAAATCACGAATGTTGAATTTGTACCAGGCCCAGGCGTCACGTTCGTCACTCTCTAATTGAGAGCGCTGAACGGATTGGGTAGCATGTAAAGCCGTAGTTGCGCAATTTATTGCACTGGTTTTCTTTGTTTGTAGCCCTGGTGCAATAAATTGCGCAACTACGATCTTTAGGTAAAAAAAAATGACATGCATCCGATGGATGAGTGCTAGTCGCGCTAGCACTCGTCATCTTCTTCTCCATCAAAGAGCGGGTGAGTAACAAACCATGCCTGGCAATCGAACGGCTTCCTACCTTCCTGCGACAGAATCCGTGTATAGTTGCCATCGGGCTGTAAGGCATAAGCATTGACGGTATCGGCCAGCATCGGCTTTAAGATCTTTTCACGGATGATCTCACAAAAGTTTGCATTCTCAAGTGGGACCAGTGCCTCTACGCGATTATTGAGATTGCGCTGCATCATATCAGCGCTACCAATGAAAAACTCTTCCTGTCCATTATTGCCGAAGCAGTAGATACGGCTATGTTCAAGAAAACGTCCGACGATACTACGTACACGAATGTTTTCACTTATCTCTCCGACACCCGGACGCAGGCAACAGATCCCGCGCACAATGAGATCAATATCCACTCCGGCCCGCGAAGCTTGATAAAGCTGCTTGATGATGGGGGGATCAGTGAGTGCATTCATTTTCATGATGATACGCCCATTGCCAAACTCCTCGTGCCAACGAATTTCGCGTTCAATACGTTCTGTAAGGGCCCGACGTAATGAGACAGGAGCCACCAGTAAGCGCTGATAATTGTTCTTGCGGGAGTGGCCGGTCAGTGAGTTGAAGAGTGCCGTAGCATCGGCACAGATCTCATCCTGGCACGTCAATAAACAGAGATCCTCATAGATGCGTGCAGTCGTCGCGTTATAATTGCCCGTGCCCAGATGAACGTAGCGGCGGAGTCCATTCTCCTCCTTACGCACCACCAGAGCAACCTTCGCATGCGTCTTTAAACCGAGCTGGCCATAAACGACATGCACGCCTTCGCGCTCCAACTCGCGCGCCCAGACAATATTATTCTCCTCGTCAAAGCGCGCCTTCAGCTCGACAATCACAGCCACTTGCTTCCCCTTCTCTACTGCCCTTTGTAGAGCGTTGACAATATCTTTTTTCGAGCCCTATCATATGGATGATGCAGTATTACATCCTGCTCGCGCATAGCGGCAAAGATATCGGTTTCCTGCCGCAAAAAGGCAGGAACATGTGGGGTAAATGGGGCGTCTTTTAGTTCGGATCTCTCTAAGTCATGGAGCGCTATCACATCGCCCATACGGAGAGGACCATCAACGACCGTGAGATGACGGGAACTGATGCCTAGCCCATCGAGCAAGCGCCGCCGCACAGTTTTCGGCATAGAGGGGTTGATTGTCAGATCGACCACCGAGCCGAAGCGTCGTTCGCGTACTTCTTGCTCGATATATTGCAGCAGATCAGCAGCATCATCCTCCTGCAATTCAATATCCGCATCGCGTATGACGCGAAACGGGTAAGACTCCCACACATCAAAGCCTGGGAACAACAAATGTAAGTTTGCCGCAATCAGCTGCTCCAGCCAGACAAAGGCCACCGCCTGTGATTCTTCAGCAGAGGCCAGCGGTACCGGTACCAGGCGTGGCAAAGAAGGAGGCACCTTGATACGCGCAAACAGCTCACCTAGCAGAGGATCTTTGATCACCACGGCAAGGTTCAGGCTCAGATTCGAGATGTGTGGGAAGGGATGAACCGCATCAACGGCCAGAGGTGTTAGCACAGGGAAGACCTCATGCTCGAAATAATCGCCCATCATGGCTTGTTGTTGTTCATCTAACTGTTCATAGTCAAAAATATAAATACACTGTTCTGCAAGCAAAGGCAAAAGATCATTGCGCCAGTATTGCCGGACCTCCTGTACTAAAGACACGAGTTGTTGCCGGACGGCGGTTAACTGTTGCTCTGCTGTACGCCCATCGGGGCTACGCACTCCGAGATGTGAAGCAGCCTGATCCTTGAGGCCAGCCAGACGAATCATCACAAACTCGTCCAGATTGGTCTCAAAAATGGAGATAAACTTGACACGTTCTAACAAGGGATGGCGAGGACTCTGAGCCTCACAGAAGACGCGCCGATTAAACTCAATCCAACTCAATTCACGATTAATATACAGATCAGACCGCTCTAAGTCCAAGGGGGATGTGGATAGTGCTATTTTTTGCTCCATGTTTGAGTATTTCCAGTGCTTGTTTAACGCCTTTGTGTCATTTTATCACCGGGTGGAATGTGGGTCAAAGTTTAAGTGGGAGTCAATGGCAACTTACAGACTTATTTTGTCAGTGCTTGGTTCCGGCTATCTTAATGTTTACCTTTTAGCATCGCCATTACCCCAAAAGCAAGACAGTCTTTTGTCACATACCCTATCCACTTATACCTCGCCAACAATCTCATACAAAGTAGCAACGAAGTTATCTACAGCATAATCGACTTCAAACTGTTTGCATGTAATAGGTTCGTATTGCAGTAGCATTTGCTCGATGAGCTGACTAATGGTTGGGATTGTGCACGAGTGCAGAAACAAGAGAGGGAGTAGGGCTTGGGGGTCCAGGGGGCGAAGCCGCCCTGGCGGGGCTTGGGGTGTCCCCAAATGTTCCCATTCCCCACCCCAATCACAAAATACCCGGTTGCTTGAAAAATAGGTTTGCTGTCAGGTTTGCTGTCAACACTGGTTTTTTGACAAAGCTGAAGCGGCATAAAGTGGCTTGTATCGTCACTTTATGCCGCTATAGTAGAAAGGCAGGATGCCAAGGGCCGGATTTGAAGAGGCTTGTTTTTTCTTGTCCTTCCTCGTCCTTTTCGTGCTCAAAATAGCTGCTTTTTGTTTACCTCTGTTTCTGTTTTCTCGTAGAGGTTTGTCCAAGTTGCTGTAGTCGTTGCTGTAGTGTGAATGTTTGGGTCGCGTGGCTTGTGGGGCTTAGGTACGGGGCATTGTTTGTGTGGCGATAAGTGCATATGGGCAAACCTTGGTCAGTGGGAGTCGTGATCGGATCATCAAGATCTGGGGTGTGTCGTCTGATGAGTGAAAGCACTTGGCTTCATGTTTTTTGTTAGTGAAGTGGTTCGGAGAGATGAGGGAGAGTTGAATTCACTTAACTGCGTCCGTGGTCGTCTTTTTGGGTCTTTGCTGTGCTCAATTTCTTGTGCTTTGTCTGCTGATGTTCCTGTAATGCTGGGGTTGTGTTTTGGGGTTGCTACACTGTTGCTACATGGGGTGATTTTGTTGTGTGCTTGGGATTGGATATGGTCCGTTAGATGAGAAGCAAGACAGATCAGAATTAGGCCAATTCTATTGTTGTCAACTGCAAGAAAACATTTGGGCGGCGACTATTTCTCCCAGGTGTTTCTGCTCTTCAGCTGTTTGGTTTTGTCTCTTTGTCTTCCTCAGCTTCTGGTCTATCCCTTTGTTGAGTTGAACGAACAATCCCCCCGCTTGAGGAATGCGGTCCTGAATAACTAATAAAGCAGCGGTAAGCTGGGACTTCCCACTCTCTTGAAGGATCAAACGGTTCTTCTTTATCTCGACCCCCTCCGATTCCACTGTTACAAGGGTACTGAAAAGGTTGGGGCCATACGCATTAAGTTAAGGTCAACAAGGTGACAAAGTGATGCTTCATCTGACATGATGGAAAAAAATCCAAGAGATCCATGATGAGGAGAAGCATCGCAATGATGAGTGTATCACAGATGGAAGAGGCTCTAAGAGAAATATTGGGGCCAGAGGCAAATGAACTAGCCAAGAAAACAGGCTTCATTCAACGAGAACGTAAAGAAGGCATAACAGGAAGTAATTTCGCACAAACAGTGGTGTTTGGATGGCTTGCCAAGGGAAATGCGACGCTAGGACAACTAACACAAATGGCTCAAAATTGTAATCTGAATATTACAGAATCAGGGTTAAGTCAACGCTTTACGAAGGAGGCAGCAGAATTTTTACGGCAGATATTAGAAAAGCTAACGAATTACACAATGAAAGCAGAAGCAGCAGATATTCCACTCTTAAAGAGATTTTCTGCTGTTATCTTGGAAGATAGTACAGTTGTCTCATTACCTCCTGAACTGGAAGAGGTATGGGAAGGATGCGGAGGAAGCACAGGGACAAGTAAAGCAGCGCTCAAAATGCATGTGCGGTGGGATATCAAGAGTGGAGAACTGCAAGGTCCACAACTTACGGATGGAAAGGTACATGACTCAAAAGGCCCGTTTCAAGATACACCAGTACCAGGAGGAGCACTCTATGTTGCCGACTTGGCCTATTTTTTCCTGGCACGCATAAAGAAATGGAGAAAACGGGATGAAGAAGGGAAAAGACGCTATGTCGTCACGCGTCTTAATACACAATGCAACTTATACACGCATAGCGGACATAAGTTGGAGTTACGTGGCTTGCTGCCACGTCAACCTGGAAAGGTTGTAGAGCTTGGAGTGCTTGTTGGGAAACAAGACCGTCTTCCCGCCCGACTTATCATGATTTGTCTTTCAGATGAGGTTACTAAGAAACGTCAAGAAAAAATTGAAAAAGAAGCGAAAGCTGACGGACGCACGGCATCACCTGAACAGTTGGAATTAGCGCGATGGCTTTTGTTGTTGACAACTGCACCATGCAGACTGCTCTCTTTCCGTGAAATTGTGGTCATTGTGCGTTTGCGATGGCAAATTGAATTACTGTTTAAGCTGTGGAAAGAGCATGGCATGATTGACGAGTGGGGCACAAAGAAACCTTGGCGCATTCTTTGTGAAATTTATGGAAAAATGATTGCGATGATTATTCAGCACTGGTTACTCCTTTGGGGTTGTTGGCATGATCCACATCGCAGTTTAGTGAAAGCTGCTGAAATCGTGAGACAGTCAGCTAGGCGAATTATTGATGCATTACATGCCAACAAACAAACAAAACAGATGCAACAGGCACTTCTGGCTATCAAGCAGGAAATGCGTTCTGGTTGTCGCCTTAATCCTCGCAAAACTCATCCCAACACTTCGCAGCTCTTGCTTGATGGCTTGGATTGGCATCTCACCTTAACTTAATGCGTATGGGGTATGTCCATGTTCTCCCTTTTACGTATCGAGAAGCTACGCGCATGAATCGCTATCACACA
>VBJK01000141.1:0-4400 GCA_005879655.1 Chloroflexota bacterium
TTCCAGCTTGCCATAGCTCACCCTTTGACTTCCTGCAACAAACGGGCCATTTGCTCAATCTCTTCATACTTTCTCATTGCATCATACGCGCTCTCTTCTTTCTTCTTCTGCGTTCTTTGTGCCTTCTTCATTCTTCTCACCTGATTCTCTACTTGATAAGTATCATAGGCGGTAGCATCACAGAGGTCTGTCAACTCTACACCTTGCAGTTCTACCGCTATATCGCGCATGACAGATTGATAACGCGCAATGACAGAGAGATAGAGAGACATTTTGTCGGGGGGGATGCTTCCAATTTGTTCGAGTATGTTCCTGAGTACTTGCCCACACGTATCGAGCGTGATCAGACGGTAGGCCCGTGAGGCATGAGGGGTCTTTTCAGCAATGGCCCGTATCTTTGTCGCGTCCTTTTCCATTTGTGTTAGATCATACTCACGTGCCCGCGTCGTCCAGTTCCACACTTTGGCCGCTCGTGTCCAGCTGCCAGGGACCGACACATCAGACAGAGATTTCTGTGTTGCAGCTTGCTTTTTTGTGGCCTTTTGCGCGACAGGTTCAGCCACATAGACCGCTCGTAGTGAGCGTTTAGTCCCCATCTCTAGGTACCGCTTAAAACACATGTACCAGAGGGCAGGTTCATTTTTCTGTCGTTCCCAGCTGGATTTGTCTGCTGAACGTTGCCCATCCTGTGGTGATTTTGGCGCAATTGTTGTGAGTCTGGCAGTGTTTTCTTGCATAGTTTTCCTCTTGTCCTTTTGCCTCAAGTATAGCATAAAGGGCCATGTTGCACCCCTGGGTTGTCAGAAAAAGAAGACCCTGGCAAGAAAACTTCTTCTTGCCAGGGTCTTCATATCGCTGTGCGTCCTAATGCAAGCGACCACATTCATAGAGGCACTGGTGGTTACGTGAGAAACTGTGGCTTTAAAATACGGTAGGTAATCGAGAGCGTTTCCGCTTTGGCGGCTTCCTGCTCAAAGAGCTTTGCCGCCTTTGGCGCGTTGTAGCCCTGGTACACAATGCTCCCGTTGACGATCACCTGATGGAAGGGGACCACATCCTTTGTTATCTGCTTATTCATGGTTTCCCTTCTCCTTTTCTAAAGGCGATGCCACGACCTGGCAGTGCTCTTGGAGCAATCTCAAGAAAAGCACGGCATCTTCACCACTCAGATCAAGCTCCTCGCCTCCTTGAAGGACAAGATCAATGACGGTTTCATCCTCTGGACGCCGTGTCACGCTGACAATGTGATGCACAGCAATGTGGGTGGATCTAATTTTGAAAAATACGTGTTTTGTTTGCATGTAGCTCTCCCTATTTCAACCAGCCTCCTTGCCTCTTCTGAGTGTCCTAAGTGGGCTTATGTATCAATCAAAGTGTGACACGCTATACAATCCCACCTTCCTGCTAATATGGCGTGCACTTTGGCGGCAATGTGTAGATGGTGTAGAAGTCATACCACTGGTCTAACCAAGCAATACAACGTGTGGGCGCGTTGCCGCCAATTGTCCGCTTCGTGAATGGGGACTTTCGAGGTTGAACCATGTAGCCAAACACGAAGCAAGTGCACTATGAGCTAGTGTAGCAGGAATTACTACATTTTTCTATAAATTTACATAACATCTCTAAATCATCTTTTACCCAAGTAGAAGTGTTGCATGTCACTGTATGTGAACTTGTCTAGTAAGATATCAAATGTCATCTGTAGATGATCTTGTCTAGTTGGATATCATCTGTTTGTGATGATCTTGTCTAGTTGGATGTGTCGTCTCTATGCGGTACAATGGAAAGACGCGATATGGTGAGCTTTGGCCCTGGCAAGAGGTGTAAGCATCGGAAACTCTCACCCCTTACCGGCCTGAATTTGAGGATGGAAGTATTATACACGATGAAACGACAAAAACTGATCAATGCACGACTATCGAGGAGACTCGAACAGGCAGACGTAGCTGAAGCGCTTGTCGTGACGCCTGTAACTGTTAGCCGCTGGGAACGTGGGGTATCCACCCCCTATAAAGTGCATATTGATGGACTCTGTACCTTTTTCAAGATGAACCGTGAACAGTTGGACCTCCCGACTGTTGATCTACCAGAACAACACGCGCAACCTGTACAAGAAGATCCTGTAGCATCCGAGCACGCAACCCCTAGAGTGGAATTACTTATGGAAACACGCCGTCAAGCCTTACATGACATTGTGGACGTAGCGACTGCCTTACTCATCTCCCCTTATGCGCTGCTACCGAAAGAGAGCAGAGAGCGGCTACTCATGGCAAAGATTCACCCGTCGTATCTGAACGATGAGGCTCTAGATGACTTGAGTACGATTACTGCAAGCTATTGGAGACTTACAAAAAAAGTGCCTCTAGACAGGTTGATCAATGGGGTCACTGGGCATTTTGAGGATATTACGCAATACTTGAAGGATTCTCATCCAACACGCATCTATAACAAATTATGCGCTCTTGCCAGTGAGAATGCACAATTGTTAGGACGTATTTTTCACCTCATCAAAGAGTGCAAGCTCTCTGATGCCTATTACACATTTGCGCTGAAAGTCGCCTTAGATATTGAGCATACAGACCTGTGGGCGGCTGGTGTTGCACGTGTCGGCTTATATCATTTGCATTGGGGAAATCCTAGTGAAGCACTGCCATTGCTGCAAGGGGGACAACGTACTACACTGCATGATACAAGGCTAAGAGCCTATCTCTCATCCATAGAAGCAGAGATACATGCTGAGATGAAGGATATGAACGCTTGCCAGAAATTATTGGAACAAGCAAAAAATGTGGAGCTGTCAGCATCATTAGAGAATGATATCTACTGGACAACTGGGTTTGGTCCATCCCTACGGTACGGACACGAGGGATCATGTTATATTCGCCTACGTAAGCCTGAACTTGCGCTAGATGCGCTAAAACAAGGAGAAGCCCTTACTGATTCCAGCTTTATTCGTCGTCAAGCAACAGATATGACAGACATGGGCAAGGTATACGCGCAACTTGGCGACCAAAAGAAAGCATGTGAATTGTTGGGGCAAGCGCTGGACACAATCATACAGGTAAGATCATTGTCAGGCTTACAACGCGTCTACAAAGCAAGAGCAGAGCTAGCACCATGGGAAACCAGTGCAGAAGTAAAAGTGCTAGATGACAAGTTGGACAATACCGTGAAAGCTCTCAACAAACGGCCAAAAGATTCATAGTTGCATACATCTCACCAGGGGAGTCAGTGAGCTGTAATGCATTCCCTGATTCCCCTGGTGAACATGACTAGCTCTTCTCTGATGCCAGCTCTCGCACAGTAGAAGCCGCGATATCTTCACGATGATACGCCCACCTGGTGCCAAGTTTCACACGGCGTATCGTCCGCTTACGGCTTACTGCCATTTTGCCGATATAATCGGGCCGGATAACACGCCCTAGCTTTTCGCTTAAAAGCTGCGCAGCTTCACCAGCCGTGCAATAGTCGTGGATATCTTCCTTTTTCTTTGCCATAGGAACGCCCTTTCTATCTGGTAGTATAGCTGATCTTGAGGCTCTTGCACAAGTCAGAAAAACCATAGCGCGATGAGGCTAAAAAGTGCTGAAAAAGTTAGCTTGCAGAGGCTAAAAAGTGCTATAATAACTTCTGTAAATTCTTATTTACAGAAGTTAACTACCAGCCAAAACCAGAGGAGAGCACATCCATGCAAGAACTCATAACAACAGCAGAATATGATATAGAGCATCTAATAAGCCAAATAGCAGGACAGCTAGCACCATCATCAAGAAGAGTCTATATGAGTGACGCACGACATTTTGCGGAATGGATGAAGACAGAAGGACTGACACCACACACGATGACGAGAGTTGATATGAGCAACTACCGTCTGCACTTAGCAGATAGCACGTATGCCAAGGCAACCAAACAGCGCATGTTTTCAATCGCCTGTAAGCTCATGAGAGAGCAAAAGCTGAACGGGCGTATCGCTCTTGATGTCACTGATGAATTGAGGGGCTTTAAGGTTGATACTGATGAGACGACACATACGGCATTATCGAAGCAGCAGGCAAAAGATATGTTAGCCATTGATACCAGCACGATACAGGGTAAGCGAGATTATGCGCTTCTTTCTCTGCTTGTGAAGACTGGTATACGCCGGAGTGAGGCCGTCGCCTTAAACCAGGGTGATATCCGCATGATGGACGGGCACCATGTGGCAGTGATTGAACACGGCAAGGGCGATAAGACACGGGTTGTGAAGCTGCGTGTTGAGGTCTATCGGGCGATTGCTGACTACCTAGCAATACTGCCTACAGCTGGGAAGCTTGCACCGCTCTTTGTGCGTATCCTTCGTGGTGATCACCCAACGAGCAGCCGTCTGACCGATAAGGCAGTGGAGCTAATCGTGAAGAAGT
>VBJK01000141.1:4419-7449 GCA_005879655.1 Chloroflexota bacterium
CACCCTTGCATGATACTCAATATGCCATGGGACACAAGGACCCTCGTACGACCGAGCGGTACCAGAAACGCAAATTGCACCTTGATAACAACGCTGTGGACTATCTCAACTTCTGACAGTCCGCTCTCCCAACATTTAGCCCTGGCAAAGAAAAGAGCCTTCTTCTTGCTAGGGCTTTTCTTTTTTTTACGCAAGGGATCTTTTTTGCTGGCTTATGTTAATAAAATGTTAAATTGATGGCTCTTCTTCTTAACATTACCTTAACATAAATACTGCATTGCCTTTCTATAAACGCTTGACTGGTCCGTAAGGATAATATATAATGGGAGCCAATAGCATAATAAAACGCGACCGCACGATAAGACGATTACGGCGTTTACTCAATTGGCTTGAGCCAGGAGACGCTTTAATGTCTAGACAGAGAAAAATTGCGTGTTGCATAGCACAACCAAATAGCAATAACCAGAGCCATAGCGCCATAAATTGAGTAGAAATGCTTGTTTATGGCTGCAAGAGCCATAAATTGAGTAGAAATGCTCGTTTATGGCCTTTTTTGTTTTCTTGGAGGCAGCAGACGCTTATTTTGCACAACAAAAAACGCCCCTGACAATTAGGCGTTTTCTGTCTCGGTTGTACTGACGGAGCAAGCGAATGATAACCTGTAGTTATTATATGATATCCGAGTGCTGGGGTCAACATTCCGTTGATCTCTCGTCTGTATGTGTGGAGGTGTTGGCATGGTAGGAGCAACTGTAGCAGTAAAACCCATAGAACGCGTCTTGGACGCTCTCAAAGAGTACCGTGAATGTAGACGAGGATACACCGCCCGTTGTCCCGCGCATAACGATAGTGAGCCTAGCTTAACGATATGGGAAGATGAGGCAGACGGGCATGTTGGGCTAAAATGTTTCGCGGGTTGCAGTCGTGTGGCCATTGCGGAGGCATTAGGGCTGACAGAGCAGGAACTCTATGTCTCTGACGGTAAATACAAGCCCAAACGTACCCCACGCAAGATAGACTTGATGGATCTAGCTATTGATAAGTGTATTCATCCGCTTCTGCTTGCTCACTACGGGCTGGCAGACGGCTACACAGGGATAACGTCCAAAGGAAGGGAAGTCAAGAATGTTATCCGTACCCCCTACTACTTGGAAGATGGGCAAGAGTACACACGCTTCCGTATCAGAGCAAACCTTACGGCGAAAAAGGGTTCTTGGTGGAATACTGATTCACAAGATCCGCTTATCCCCTATGGGCTAAACAGGCTAGAAGATGCTCGCAAAGCTGGATACCTTATCATTCCAGAGGGTGAGTCAGATTGCTTGACACTTTGGCGTTTCGGTTTCCCTGCTCTTGGTATTCCTAGCGCTAGTATGTACAACACCATTCACGCTGATATGCTCAAAAGTATTGAACGTGTGTTTGTTCTTGCCGAACTCACCGACAATGCTGGTAGAGCCTTTCCTGGCAACGTTACCAAACGCTTACAAGAGACTGGCTACACAGGAACCTGTTATGCCGTTCCGCTGCTCACCACGCACGAAGCAAAGGACCCCAACGCACTGCTGCAAAAACTCTTCTTAGAGGGACGCATCAATGACTTTAAAGACGAAATGCAGAAGGCACTGGACGCCGCAATGCTGATAGGGAGCGAAAGCCAGAAAGCCGAACAGCCACAAAGCAGTGATGATCTACGCCCGCTCGTTGCCGACGCGATTGAAAAACAGGATGTCGCAGCGCTCTATGACTTGGCAGAACGCCTAGCACTGCTTGACACGAAAGAGCAAGCGGTACTCTGTGGCCTTATCCAAACGAGCATGCAGAAAGACAAAGCGTTTTCATGGTCATCATTCAAGAAGCTGCTGGCAGAAGCGAAAAGCGCACAGTGCAAACGTGAGCAGGAAGAGAGGGCCTACGTGACAGGAAGGCCGCAAATTCTTCTAGGGAGGCAAGAGAGAGAGGAGCTAGACGACGCGCTCTCTGCACTCTATAAAGCAAACACCACGCCCGTGATGTTTGTGCAAGGTGGCAAACTTGTACGCATCAGACGAGATGAAAAAGGCACACCGATGATAGAGGCCATGACGGATAACATGATCATTGACCGGCTTATTCGCGTTGCTGATTTTGTCTCATACAATGAAATGGACGACAGCTACAGTAGCGTCCATCCCAAACAACGACTAGCACAGCTCATTTGCAGTCAAACCAGCTGGCAATTTCCCCCCATCGAAGCGATTGTCGAAGCCCCTGTCTTGCGTCCAGATGGAAGCATTCTCGATACAGCAGGGTATGACCCACAGACACGGCTCTATTACATGCCAAACGATGAGATGAAACTGTGCAAAGTCCCATCTCATCCAACGCGTAGGCAGGTGAGACAGGCTGCCGATACCATTCTGCATCTTATTGAAGAGTTCCCATATGAGACAGCATCGGATAGGGCCAATATGGTAGCGGCATTACTTACTGCTGTCATCCGCTTTGCTATCTCAGGTGATGTACAGGCCCTACTCATTGATGCAACCAAGCCCGGAACCGGGAAAGGGTTTTTGGCTCACCTTATGGCCATTCTGGCAACTGGCAAAATGGCCGCGCCCATGGGGCTACCAGATAAAGAGGAAGAGGTTGAAAAGCGATTGGGCGCAACACTGATGCAAGGCTCAACGTTCATTGCCATTGATAACGTCAACAGGAAACTGGTCTCAGCTACCCTTGAGATACTGCTCACTGCCGGAGGATCACACGACACGCGTATCCTCGGACTGTCAAAAATGGTGAGAGTGAATACACGTGCAACGTGGGTCATCACTGGCAACAACTTACAGCTGGGAGGTGATCTAGCCAGACGCTGTTATCGCGTCCGTCTCGTTTCGCCTGTCTCTAATCCTGACGAGCGAACCGACTTTAGAATAAAAGACTTCACAGGCTATGTACAGGAGCATAGAGCAGAATTAGTAGCCGCCCTTTTGACCTTGGCGCGTGCGTGGTTTGTGGCAGGAAAACCAAAGGCGGGCAATGTCCCGCATC
>VBJK01000141.1:7611-20567 GCA_005879655.1 Chloroflexota bacterium
CAACTACCCGCAAACGAGGATCAACTACCCGCAAATGGACTTTTTGAATCTCTCCCTGATAGCCTCAAAATTGCCCTGCAAGAGAAGCCGAAGAGCTTCACAATGAAACTTGCAAAAGCGCTTGAGAAGCGGATTAAGACGCCCTATGGAAAAGACAATATACGTATTGAACGAAGTGAGGATAAGCATACCAAGGCTAAGGTTTGGCGGGTAGTGCGGGTAGTTGCGGGTAGTCTGTTCTATGCTACGCGTGGGCAAAATGAATTTTTTTCTGCATCTGATGGAAGGGAAAAGGAAGAAGAAAATAAGAATGATGGTGAGAAAAAAAATATGTTTGAAATAGAAGAGGAGCGAACAGACTACCCGCAACTACCCGCAAACAATGATCCACAACTACCCGCAAACGAGGAAGCGCCTAAACAAATCGGCTCTACAGGCCAATCCACACATGCGGGTAGTCCAAACGAGTTTGCGGGTAGTCCAAATGAACAAAGGACGATTTTTGATGATACTGAAGGACTGCCAGAAGAAGAATATGACGAGGTACTGATATGAACACTCAACAGCCTGACATCCAATACATTCTTGAACCCATTTTCTCTTCTGGAATCACACTCTCTCTTGAGGGTGACAATCTCAAGATAAAAAAGCCGCGTGGGAAAGTCACCAGCGCTGATGTAGAGCAGATAAAGGCGCATAAGCCAGAGATCATAGCCTATGTCCGTCGTAGGGATGAGGGTTTACGTCTGCTCCAAGAGCTACACGAAGATAGTGTATGGAAGCAACGCGGTAATGTGCTGTACCAGGATGAGTACATGGTCAAAGCGGATTACAGAGCGCTCATAGCCCGCTTGCTCTCATCTGGCAACGAAAGCGATCATAGACAAGCCATGAGCGAACTGGTGAGACAGCAGACAGAGCTACCAGCGCTGAAAGTGCGTACCAGCGTGAAACCAGCGCGAGCAGTGGCTACCAGAGATGCATTCTGGCAACTGCTCGCTCGTGTGCGTGACTGGTTTCAAGACAAGCCGCCAATACACGGCGTGGTGTTCTGGTATGGCCCTGGTACCGGCTACCCCAACGAACTGGTAACACCAGATGTTTACATGGCCTATGCGCGAAACTGCCTAGAGAGCGGTGAGCCTAGTCGTGTCCATGCAGCTATGACGGCCATGCAGCGGACGCTAGGGATTGAAGAGGAGTAAAACCATGAGCAGAAAAAGGCCACCCATCACACCAGAGCGTCTAGCCGAACTAAAGGCCATGCCCTATAAGGATTACCTGCGAACACCAGAGTGGTATCGTCGTCGTGCTGTCGTGCTCAAGTTTGCAGCTGGACGTTGCCAGATGTGCTACAGCGATAAAGGGCCGCTCAATGTCCATCACCGGACCTATGAAAGACGAGGGGCGGAACTCCTGTCAGACAGGACTCTTCATCATGCCCAAACAGATGACACCAAAGCAGCCACGTGCTAAGCGATGACAAGAGACTGAAAACGATACTGATCAGGCTACACAGTCACAGATAGAGATACCGTTAGATATTGCGCTTTCTCTGCTAACACCTGATGAGTTAGCAAAGCACATAAAGTATGTGATTGCATATCATGAGCAATACAGCACTTGATAGCAGGAAAAATAACACGTAGCGCTGTGCGAGTTCAGCACTACGTGTCTCTACTATTGCGGTGGATCGAATAATGACCGTAACTCAGGAAAGATTTCCGATAGTCTTGCTGAATGGCATTTGGGCGTAATAGTCACACCTTCTACAAACACCGTGCCAAAGAGTTCTAACAATGCTCTGCTGATAAGATCTTCAATAGCAAGTTCAGCGTTCTCAACCTCATCGAACAAGATTTCTGATTCCTGTTCTGGACAATGGACACAGATCTGGATAGTACACATTGCACGTCTCTCACTTTCACACAGATTGGGGTCCAGGGCTATACCACATCGCTTATCTATGATATGATACCTATGTGTTGTACGCTATGCAACACATCAATATAATAATCTAATTAGTGTTGCATGTCAAGCAACACTGACTGTTTCTCTGAGCAGGAGAATATATGAAATACGCAGAAGCTTTTAGTCAGGTGATGCAGGCGGCCATAGAGCGTGCTTCTCTGATGAGAACTCAGGTGGGGAAAGAAGAACTCTCACTTCGGGGTATTAGCCAGCCAAATAGCGAAAATTTATTTCTGCTCCTGATGTACTTGGATTGTAATGAGGTAGAACGTCGCTGGATCTTTCACCTTGCAGGTCTGGCCACGCCAGAAGAAGTCTTGCAGGCGCAGGAGCGCAGCAATGCACAACCTCCTCTTATCCATATACCCGCAAGAGAAGAGATCAGTCAGCCGCCAGGTGTGCTGGATAGCCTGGAACTAGAAGTACTCAGCCTGCAAGCCACCAGAGAAAAGCAAGGCAGTAGTCAATGACCTCCCCACAGAGTGGGGAGCTTGTGAGGGGTTCGTCCTTTGCCAGCCGGATTGACCAGACGACACCTCTGAGCCAGTTGCGCCGAGAAAGCGAGCGTCGGAGCTGGCACTGAAGAGGTGAGCGATAGCACCAAGTGTTCAGGTTCGTACCCAGCAATGCTGCCCCAGTTGCTGGCTCTGCAACCTCTGGTTTAACGAACTGCGGTCAGGAACAGTGATCAGAGGAAAGTACCGCGTGCTATCAGCGTCGAGGGGATCGTTTTACTCCGCTCTGATCATCAGAAAGGAGAGCAGCGCTTCCTCCCCCAATTGAAACGTGGGGTACCCTTGTTTGCTACTTGCACAGCAACAGTGTAGCAGCGCTTTCATAATTGGCAAGTAAGTGTGCTACATCATGGAGCAGGTGAGAGATTTTTTCCATCTGTGCCACAATTTCGTCCCGCTTATGCATCGCGGCAGGCAAAGCTTCGTCTAAAAACTCTAAAAAGGCAATAGCGTCGCCAATGTGGCGACTGAGCGTAGCTTTACCTGCATTCAGTCGTTCATGTTCCTCATATGTCTGCGTAAGTGCTGCTAATCCTTGTTTATCATACTGGACAGACAATGCGTAACCCTCAGCTGGTGGTTTAGGCAAAGAGGAAAGCTCTTCTGTATTCAGGTAAACCTCTCTCTCGTGTAACGCGTCAGAAAGCGAGCGCATTAACTCAGAAAATGTATAGTAAAGGTCTGCAATAAAGCCACGCACCCGATGTAACTGGTCCTCCATAGAAGTGTGGTGCTGATAGACATCATAGCTGCCCCGGCTATGCTCAAGAAGCGTCTGCACATCATCGATCACTGTCATCACCTCTTGAAAGCGCGTGAGCAGTGTTCCTAAGGTATTTCCTTGCTCCATAATTACATAGGCATGATAAATGCGATAGAGTGTTTGCATCTGCCGTTGCTCGCTCTTGAGTATTTGCTCGTCCGGCTGCGCTGTACTGGTAGACGGCCCGGCGGGCCTTGGTGACTGCCCCGTGCGTGGTGTTTCTGGCGTCATGGCATGAGAAACAAGATTGCTGCGCAGGAAGCGTAACATTGTCTCTATATCTGCTACCAGTTCCTTTTTCTGCTCCTCACCCAGGACCACATTGTATTTCACCATACTCAAACACGCCAATACTGTGGTAATCGCATGTTCTAGCTGTGGGATATGGTTTGATCCTTTATCGTCTGGCATGACTGAGCCTTCCTTTCCATGGTGGTGTATTCATGCACAAGTTACGTGATGACATTCAGTGTCACCTCAACAGGTGTTGGACTAATGACATGCGCAGTATCAACGGCTGTGATAGTGATACTTCCTGTTTGATGGGCTAGAATCATGCCCTGAGCGCTCACATGGACTGTAATGCTATTATTCCCCGCGCTGCTATCACTTCCTCCTGAAGGAGAGATCGTTAACCAGCTCTGGCTACCGGTATTCACCTTCGCATTCCACGCAATTGGTTGAGCACAATGTCCTATAGTCGTCAGAGTGATGGTCTTCGACGCCGATTGTTGCAGTAGCGTAGCAGTAAAAACGAGGCTAGTGGGTGTCGCTTGCAAGGAACAAGACTGTACTGGTGGTGCTGGCTGTGCTGCCGAGGAAATAGTCAACTGGACAAGTACCGTTTGTGCATCTCCTGGTACTGCTGCACCAGAGCTATCTGTAGCGTTGAAGGATAACCTGGAGCTATACGTACCAGGCGTTAAGCCACTCACACTAGCACTCAACGTCACTGTTGCGGCCTGTCCGTTATCCAGTGCTCCACTAGTTGGTGTCACACTCAGCCAGGGATCTTGTCCTGCGGAGGTGATGGACCATTGCGCTGAACCCTGACCATTATTGGTTAGCGTAACCGTCTGAGCCGGGGGGGCTGCACCGCCTTGCACTGTACTAAAGTTTACTGCTGTCGTAGACAACGCAAGTGCAGGGCTGCCTACGCTCGTAGGTACTGGTACAGAACTGCTTGCTTGCGCAACAGGCTGCGTCGAGGTAGGCGAGGGAGACACGTCGAGTTGCACGGGCACTAGTAATATAGATAGCTGAGAGACTAGGGCGATGGCACTGCTATATGTACCTGCTGCTACCTCGCTGGCATCAACCATGGCGGTTGTAGCTCCGTCAGTTGGCAATTGCCCGTGCCCTGGTGTGATCGTCAGCCAATGCGCGGGTGTTAGTGCTACCCAATCCAGCACTCCTTGACATACGCCAGGCAGCGCTAGATCTACAGCTTGCTTAGCAGTTGCATGCTGAGCACTGGTAGAGAACAAGAGCTTCCTGGGATTGGCTGTGATGCCGCATGGTGATTGCACCTGCAATGAAATGGGTATTTGCTCAGGACTATCGAGTGCGTCAGAGGTAAATGTGAGAACACCCCTATAAATACCTTGCCATAATGCCGCGCTACTCATATAAACATGCACAGAGACTGACGAACCAGCAGGAATGCTACCAGACTGGGGTTCTATACGTAAGTGATTGCCTGACGCGGGCGCGAGGATATCGCCAGTTGCGATGGCAAGATCGCTTGTTGCCGCAGACCAGTGTAAAGGACTCGGTCCAGGATTACGTAAAGTGATGACTTGTTCACCTGGATCGTTGCCCCCATCAGTAGCGAAGAAGGAAAGCAGAGCTGGCGAAACGGCCAATACGCCACGAGTATGAGACGCGTTGGCACTGACAGAGAGCGTTACCGAAATCGGCATTGTGACGCCAGTGCTGGTGACAATAGTGATCACACCGCCATAATTGCCCGGTTGCAAAGCAGCACGGCTCACTGACACAGCGATATTTTCGCTGCTACTAAATATCCCCACGGATGGATCTACCTTCAGCCAGCTTTGATTACTACTAGCCATCCAGGAGATCGTCCCGCTCCCAGTATTCGACAGCTGTAAGGATTGATACGAATTTGTGTCTTGATAGCCAGCTCCCATATCTAACAGCGCTCGGTCAACCAGCAGGTGAGGAACCTGAATAGGGCCATTACCAATAATCGTAAAAGAAGCCTGTACCGTATGGCGCGAGTGCAAGTCTTCCACCATAATCGTATGGATACCGAGCTGCCACGTGGGATTGATATAGATGGGTATATGTGCCTGACCACTTTTCCCTAACAATACCTGGAGTGGAGACCTGTCGGGTCGCACCGTTTGTAAGATATCGCGCGTCACCAGCACATTTGTCATGCTGGCAAAGTCACCAAGCAGCAAGTTTGTCATTTGTCCAGGCTGTACCCGATTTGGCTCAACCTTGACAAAGGGTGCAAGAGTACTTTGGTTCATACTGTGATACCAGGGCCAAAATAAAGCTAGCCCGCCACCCACAAGCAGCACGATAGTCGTGATAAGCGCCGCTCCTTTCAAACTGAAGCGTTTGCGCTTTCCTCCATGGTAAGTAGCTTGTGCCATGCTCTGCCTTACCATTGGCTGGAGAGCAGAGCGTTGCTCAAGTGCTGGCGCAGGAGGGGATACGCTCATCGTGCGAGCTGCCAAACTAGCCTGTATCTCTGATGAGATACCACATGGTTCTTCTTCTGTTGGTATCAGCTGCGTATCCTCTGAGGGTAATAGTGTGCCAGATGGCTCCTTCGCAGGTGCGCGATCGAGCAGGAGGGACTGGCAATCAACGCAAAATGGAGAAGTTTCGGTACTTAATTCATTGCAGCGCAAACATTGACCCATATCTTTTTTATCTTCCTAAAGAAACACGCTATACCACTTGGACCGCCGTAAGAAACGATACGCCTGCATCCTTTTCCCGGTCATACCACCGACGTATCCTCTACACCCTCTACTGTATACGATTCTCTATTGAAACGCAAACCTTTCCAACAAATAGCCCTTTTTAGCTATACTAACGAATCATATAATCATTAAAAAATATTCATCTTCTATAAGATAGCTGCATCATTACTCATTCATGCTTAAAATATTTCGTCATTTTCACAAAACCCGTATTGGTAGAAGAGACGATTAGAACAAACTGAGCGAGAGCTAAGAAAAATGAACGTAAGTACATTTAGACAATGCTCCAACAATACTTTTACCATACAGTTGTGCTTCTCACAGTTAAGTATAATATTAGTATGAATGGTTGTTTTGAGATATCAAGGGCGATATCTACTAGTCAGTATTGCAGAATAGCGGAAGGAGGATAAGGCCGTCTATGAGCAATTATGAGAGTGGAAGCGAGATCGCTCGCCTTAGGCAACAGATCGCTCTAGAGTACGAAGCAGCCCAGCGTGGAGCCAATGGACTTGCTGCTACATCACGTCACGATTTTATTGTGAAGCGACAGCAAAATATTTGGAATTATAGGCAGGATCTAGCAGGTATTGTCGGCGAAGCCGAGGCTACCCGGATCATGTGTGAGAGCTGTTTCGGCATTAATTCTTAGCGAAGCTATAGTTACTCTCTCTTATCAAGAGAAAGACCAGGTTGAAGAGTACCATTCCTCTCTCGGCCTGGTCTTTTCTGAAAATTGCCGTTACGGTTTGACAGTGCATAGCATAACATTGCATGAAAAAAACAGTACTTTTGGGATGTTTTTTCTACCGCATTTGCAGATATTTTTTTTCACGTGGTAGGATTACAGGCAAACCTTATCTGTTTGCGCTGGTATGGTCCACTGTAAACGGAGTAATGTAAACCTCAATGGAGCATTGTAATCATGCTTAGGAAAGCACCAGAGCCAGAAGAGTAGAGATGCTTATGATGCCAAAAGTTCTGATCATCGAAGACAGTATGTCCACGAGTCTCTACATGGCCGAGACTTTACAGAAGGTTGGGTATCACGTCTCAACCGCTTCTGATGGACGCGAAGGGCTACGTCTAGCCCTACAAGAACATCCGCATTGTTTAATTATTGATATAGTACTACCCGGTATGGGTGGCTTTGAAATTTGCCGCAAAGTCAGGGCGATCTCTGGGAAAGTCCCCATTATTCTCATGAGTGTTAAAAATACTCCCGCCGATCGCATGTGGGGACTACGGCAAGGAGCCAATCTGTACTTACCTAAACCGTTTACTGAAGATGCCTTGCTACAAGCTGTACACCAGGTACTCTTGCTGCCATCATCCGCTACACATTCCGCTTATCCAAAACAAGCACAGCGGGATGCTGTTGCCAGTTCCTCCACCTCTTTAGGCAAATTAATCCCACGGCGCAATGAACGTGTTGATCTCGCGCAATCCCAACGGAGCAGTGCTCTACGGGCTATGGATCAACGAGCACGCGATCTTTATGTAATCATTGATGGATATAAGAATATAGAACTTCTCTGTACCATGACCCTTATGAATATGACAGAGGTACTGGGTATTCTGCGTACATTGGTGAATCTGCATCATATTCAACTCTATCAACCTGATGGCTCTCTTGTAGAGAATATGTCTTTGCTCTTCAATCACTGATTTGTGTCGTACTTATGCTTTACAAGAAAGGATGTATCCGCTTCCAAGGCAACCACAAGAACAATAGTTATGAAGCAAAAACGCGTGTAATAAGGCCGGTCCCTCATAGATCCCCCGGTACCGGTCTCATCACACTGTCACCTAATTTAACGTGGTATTTGGCATTTTTTAGGTCAGATGCGTGCATAGATTGAAATATCACTTTAGGAAGGTTTTATGCAGGTCGCTGGCCAAAAAACTTATTGGCTAACGCTTCTGCGTAGTCGCCAACAATGGGCAATTTCGTTTCGATACCCCGGTATGCCTGTACCATTAAGAAGAGCCAGATAAGTGCTGTAGGAACAAGGATAACAAAGGTCAGGCAACTTACAATCGGTGCTAGCAGTAGTCCGATGAACGGAATATGAGCAATAAGTTGCAACAATACGTAAACCACGAAAGTTGGACCCGTCAGGATAACTGATTGTGCAGCTGCGAAGCGGACGAAGCGATTCTTGCGCTCAATTACGAGGAAAACAAGACCACCAAGCCAGCCGAAGAGATAACTCAAAAGGGCCTCTGTTTTTGCATCTAAGCTGGTTGAAGTTGTATCGTGCGTTTCTCTACTACTACGAGCGGTCGCGCTCTGTGGTGGTTCATAATATTGCTGCTGTTGCTGTTGTGTAGAGCCTGTACCACTTTGTTGGCCACTGCCATAGGCACCATAGGGATCATTGGCGTCGAAATGCTGTCGCGGGGGCGTGCCACTATAACCACCGTACCCTCTAGCATCAGAGTCCTCGCTCTGGTTTGGATTTATACCCATGAGTAAAATCTTCTTTCTTGAGTAATGACGCTTACATCTTGTATTACGCCGTGGTCGTGGAAAGGTTAGAGAGCCATCATCCTTTGGTCCGTTTCAGGATACTGTGCACACGAAAAGCGCTGTGGGGAGGACAAAGGAGAGTACACTATCTTGTTCCTCTATGTGAAGCGTTTCTTTTGTCGCGGCTGGTGCGCTTCTCAGTAGGTGTTCGATCTTCGCCACTGCTCCAACTGGCGTACGTATGCGCTGTGTCCACGAAGGCACATCCAGCGTAATACCCCAAAGCCGAGTGGGAGCATCAACGATCCAGCCACTTTCTTGCAGCAGGGAAAGCCATTCTGAGACACGATAGTTGCGTATATGCGAGGAGTCGCGCAGGATTTCTATCTCCTGAAGGAAGGCATCCTGCTCTGCTTCTTCTGGGGCAACCGAATCAACGAGTAATAACTTGCCATCCGGCTTGGCAACGCGCCGCCATTCGCGGACCGCCAGTCCCACATCTGAAAAGTGATGAGCCGCTTTGCGACAGGCGATGAGATCAAAACTATGCTCGGCGAAGGGAAGTGCGAGCGTATCACCTTCAACAAAACGCACGTTAGTAATCTGTCGCGTAGCCGCTACTTGTTGCGCAGCTGCTAGCATGGGTACCGTGAAGTCAACTGCAACGACCTCCGTTGCATAGGGGGCTAATGCGAATGCCGTATGTCCGGTTCCCGTCGCTACATCCAGTACGCGCTCTTTTCCTGTAAGGGCGGCAGCTTCCATGATCCATATGAGATCCGGCCCTTCGGCATGGACCTTGCTAGTGACATAATCTGCTGCTGCGGCACCGAAGTGCTGTTGCACGAGAAGTTTTTCGTGTTGGGCATCTTGATGCGTAGCGTTTTGTTGATGAGGTTGTTCCATAAGACCTGTTCCTTTCGCCAAAAATAGCAAGTTCTCTCTAAAAGTGGACAGCTCCACCGCTGTTAGAGTACTCGATACCGCAAGATACTTCCCATCAGGAGACCAGACAATTGGCCTGTTACCCGCAAATTTGAGCGTAGGTCTTCCCGATGTTGCTTCCCAGACATGAATGTTATTGTCAGAACCTGTAGAGGCGATGAGCTTACTGTCTGGGGACCAAGCGATGTCTCCTGGGTAAGGAAAGTCATTATAGGTGAAGAGATGATTGCCATCCTGGTCCCACACCTGGATGTCACCTTCCCCAGAACTGAACATGCCGTTAACAATACTGCCATTCCCGGCTGAGGCGATATATTTACCATTGGGTGACCACTTTGCTTTCCATACAGGGTGTGAGTGTCCTCGATACGTCAAGATGGTTTTTCCTGTTGTGGTATCCCATACTTGTGCTGTTTTATCATAGATGCCAGCACTCACAATACGTGTTCCATCAGGTGACCATTCGGCTGTTGGTGCGGCATTCATGTGGCCGGGCAGTGGATTATGCCCGGTGTAGAAAGTAATAAGCTTTCCTGTGCTCACCTCCCAAACCCTGACCTGTGGTGGGTGACTTGCGGTAACAATCCGGTTGCTGTCAGGGGACCACGCCAGCGAGTCCACTTGAACACTCTGACCACCGAGGTGCCCGCTATAGGTGAAGATATCTTTGCCCGTCGTTACATTCCATATATGCACTACGGGATCATCGCCGCTAGAAGCGATGTATTTGCCATTTGGGGACCAAGCCGCTGTCCAGATCCCACCGCTACTGGGATGCCTTGCAAGAAGCATTCCTCGTGGCGTTCCTGCCGGTGTGTTGTCAGTTGGAGATGGATGATGAGCGCCAGGTGAAGGTGGATGAGGAGTGCCTATCCATGCTCTTGAACGAACTTGATTGAGAGCCAGAATACCAATTCCAAGTCCTGTGACTGTTGCTAGGCTTGCTACAACTGTACGCCGTGAGATGTGATGTTTAGATAAGAGAGATCTATTTGTTGAAGAGAACCCGATGCGATCATTCTGTTGTGCTGGCTGGCTTACTGGCGTGCTTTTGTCTTTTGCTAGG
This sequence comes from Chloroflexota bacterium, assembly GCA_005879655.1. Next base: position 18,308 of record VBJK01000141.1, read on the forward strand.
TCCTGGGGTGGGACTGTCGATGCTTGAGTCCAAGAATGTAAGGAAGGTGTGCCTGCAAGTGGCGTTGTGAGGTTAAGAGGGTCTGCGAGACTTGCCTGCGTGAAAGAACCGGGGATGAGCATGCTCTGGGGTGATTGCGTGGCCTCACGTAAGGCATCCGCAAAGGTCTGGATGCGCTCGAAGCGGTCTTGCGGGGCTTTGGCAAGGGCCTTCAAGACAACTCGCTCGACAGCTTCCGCAAGTTCAGGAACGTGAACTCGCAGCCGTGGTGGAAGAGTGTCTCTATGAATAACACGATAATCATGAGCATACTGAAGAGCGGAGGCAATTTGATCGACATAAGAAACAATGGTAGAGAGTGCAATGCGTTCTCCCTTGCGATGACGATCACGTAGCGTGCCCTGCGGCGCATATTCCATCACCAGATATGGCAGATCGTCACGGCTGATACCGAAGTCGAGTAACGGCACAATGTGGGAGTGACGCAGCCGTATGGTGCGAGCTTCATTGAGAAATTCTTTGAAATCTTCTGCTCTTGTCAGCGCAAGATTGAGCACCTTCACAGCGGCCTGCGTGTGCTCATAGACGTGTTCAGTCAAATAGACAGTGCCAAATCCGCCACCGCCAAGTTGACGCACCAGACGATACTCACCAACCTGTTGACCAAGATGCTTCGCCTCTCGATCTGGCATGGGCACACCTCTTGTGTTTACTCTTTATATCAATGGTTCTATTGTTCTGTCGTTTGCTTGCATATGCAAGCCCTAGTATAGTCGATGCGAGCACTGCTTTGCAAGAGAGGTGAAGTGCGAGGTGTGCTCGGCTAAGAGATCTACCACTCATTCCAGTGTAATACCGCATCCACTGGTTCCCTTGGTGCTGGTCGAAACTCGCTGCCCACGCTATAGGCTACAGGAATCAACGCGGCCTGCGTGACTTTCTCATAAGGGATGCCCAATACCGCAGCGGCCTCTTGCTCATATGCGAGATGCAATGTGGTCCAGGCAGTTCCCAGACCCCTGGCGCGTGCTGCTAGCATAAAGCTCCAAGTAGCAGGCAGAATGGACCCCCACACACTTGCCTGACTATTACTCGGTAGACCATCCAGGCGACCACTAATGCAGGGTATCAGATGAACTGGCACTTCGTGCATATGCTCGGCGAGGTATTCGGCTGAACTGAGGACACGTTGCTGAGTTTGGGCACGCGGGGACTGATCCGCAGAGAGCTTGCCCGCCGCTCTAGGGCTGGACAGATATTGCTCGGTACTGCGGCGATAGAGGTCAGCGAGGGCCTTACGCTTCTCGGCATCGGTGACAACTACGAAGTGCCAGCCTTGGCGGTTGCTGCTTGATGGGGCTTGCAGCGCGATTTCGAGGCACTCGCGTATCACTTCCGGCTCGACGGGACGTGAAAGGTCGAGACGTTTGCGTACAGAGCGTGTAGTTGTCAGTAGCTGGTCAGGTGTGAGGTCAAGCAGAGGCATATATATTTCTCCCTATTCGTGTGATGAATTAGCGTATGCTTCAAGTATAATAGTCAAAAACTAGTAGCGTCAAATATGCCTGGAGAAGGCAGATCATAGGACCTCTATTTAGAGATGTTGCTGCGTTCATTTGCATGACGAACTATTGGTAGACATCGCCTGCTAGTGCAGAAACAAGAGAGGTGGTAGGGATTGGGGGTCCAGGGGTCGAAGCCCCCCTGGCGGGGTTTGGGGTGTCCCCAAATTTGCCCATTGCCCAAAGGGTTTGGGGATTATGCAGTAGTACAGAAACAAGAGAGGGAGTAGGGCTTTGGGGGTCCAGGGGTCGAAGCCCCCCTGGCGGGGTTTGGGGTGTCCCCAAATTTGCCCATTGCCCAAAGGGTTTGGGGATTATGCACTAGGTTCAATGCGCTGTGATGTTGTCATTGAAATATCTCATTAATGCGTATAGTATGCAGATGTAGTATGTTTTTGTGCGTGTAAGATGTGCCGGGGCGGAAGTTCCGAAAGGATGCGAACTGATCATGACAGTACCTATCACTATTGGTATACCACAACTGTTACTCTTTCTTGTCGCTGCTTTAGGTTTGGGCCTCCTGATCTCGTCTGTTAGGGGATTATTGAACAGGTCAGGTCATCTCAGAGCCGGACGTGCCATTGGTGGACTACTGCTGATCTTCATGGCGGCATCATTATTATGGGCCATCTTCGCCGTACAGAGTTATCTGGGGCTGACCTCAGATGTCCAGGCCGCACGTGTACATGCCACACGCA
>VBJK01000197.1 GCA_005879655.1 Chloroflexota bacterium
TGCCTCTGACTATCTTGGGGAATACCTACGTAAATACACTGGTTCTCCAGCTTGACTTCGTAACGGTAAAGTCGGCAATGCTGTGGATTGACTCCTTGCCCAGTAGTGAGATCAAACTGCCAATGGTGACTAGAGCAGGTTAAAATGTTCTCATGCAAGTCTCCATCAGCCAGCAGCGCCTGTTGATGAGGACAGACCCCCTGGTAGGCGCGAACTGTGCCAGCTTCAGGATAAACCAACAGGATCTGTTCTCCCTCAACCTCAACACCAAGTATATCGCCAGCCCACAAATCATCAAGTGTGGCGACTGCAATCCACTTCACGGCCACATCATGCATCGTAAAAAGCCTCCACAAACTCCATTGGCCCAATCCCTATTTCCGCCAACGTTTTGTCTACAGGCAAAACGCTATTGTTATAGCGCAGTCGCATGACGCCATTCTGAGGTGTAAGCAACCGACCTATCACATGCTGAGCCAGTTGCTCGGCTATAACTTGCGTTGTCGCTTGATCTTCTACCAGAGCGAGAAAGATAACAAAGTTGCCCTCAAACGTCGCTTGCAGTGGTATCGTTGCCATGATGCCCTCTTTCTTCTGTTGTTAGTTTACAGAGCCACGCGTGCCGGACTGAACGCCCAGGTATAGCCTGTTGCATCATCTCCATATTCAGAGGGAGCGAGGCCCATATAGGTAAGAGCACCTGGCACAGTAGGTGGCTGGATCAGCCCCGTGAGCAAGCGGTCTATAATGGAAAGATGACCTGCGAAGCGCTCAATATTCTGCTCAAAGATCCACTTACAAGGTTGAGAACAGAAGACATACCGTCTTCCCTGATGGTTCAGCATAAGTGGAGCGGGACTTTGCAGATAACCTGCTGCATGGCCTGCGGCAGTAGCCAGAGGGATCTGACAAAGATTGCAGGTGATAGGAAAGGTCTCAGGGTAAGTCATTTCACGCTTCCCCTGGCGTACGTTCTCACTAATGACATCCCAATGCTTGCCAAAAGTCTTATGCCAGCCAGGATACTTGGTTTCCAGCCAATCGCGTTCTTCAGGAGCTACCCCCGCATCAGGATTCCACCACAGGGTTGGCCGCCAGTACCAGAGTCCAAGATGAATAGCATGATGATACCAGTTCAGTTCGTCGAGGAACTGATTCCAGTACCAGGGTTTTTCTAAACCAAAATCGCGGAACTGGTCGAGAAACTGCTTAACAAGCCACTCTTCCATAAACTCCTTGAAAGACATAGAGCGGTGTTCCAGCGGAGTATAATAATCCATCGCCGGGCCAGTGAGCAAGGCAAACAAGCGCCAGGAACGCCAGAGCGCGTGATCGATGAGCTTCTGGGCTACATCTTTCTTGCCGTGTTCAATGAGGAGACGTAAAGTGGGTTCACCTTGCTGGGCATGGCGAGCTTCATCGGTCTGTATACTTGAAATCAGAGCGCCAAATTCCACATCCCCAATATTCATCGCGTCAGCCGCCAGGCCAAGGAATTGCACGTTGGTAAAACCTGTCTCAAAGGTGAAGGTCAGCTGGAGAGCGGTAGAGACCACTTCATTAGCCTGAAATATATCGTCAAAGAGGTGTCGTGCCGCGATAATGGCCCAATTATTTGTGTGGTAGGCTTTGTGAGCCCAATCAGCACGTGGCTCTTTCTGCAAGAGTGCATGGGAAAAGTAGGCTTGGATCTGGCTGTGACGCAGTTCGTCCAGTGTTCCATAGGTAGCCATGTTGCGCCAAGCAGCTGCCCGACCAAAGCGTCCCATACGGGCCTCGCTCATGGCGGCCTGGTACTCAGCGAGGGTGATGGCCCCGTAATGAGCCACCAGGGCCGATTTCCAACCAGGATCGAGCTGCTCGAACATTTTAGAACGGGATGTCGCTCCCTTGACCGAGTAAATCCCTGCGTCTTTGTTCACCTGATTGTGAACGTACTCACCATAACTGATTTTGTAGGGTTCGTCCCACTTCCACCAAGCCTCGTCAGGTATGTCCCGCCTATCGCAGAGTTGGTTAGGGAAAACTTCCTCTTCCGTGACATACTTGAACCGCCAATTCATGTCACGGGCCAGATCATACCATTGAGTTCGTTCTAGTCTCGGCACAATAAATACTCCTTTGCAGCAGTAATGTTCCTAATAGAGATGGGTCTGCTAGAGATGGGTCTGCTCCGCAAACATCCGCAAACAGCTGAATATCAACTTATCGAAATTCTTACTCTTTTCTCCTTTCTGTCTGCAAGTTCCACTCGATCATAATATCACAAACTTGTGTTTCTTTGTTAACGCATCAAAACCGAACAAACACCAATAGAGGTGGCCGTTGCCCAACTGCAAGCACTCAAAGCGCTTGTGGGCAAGCGTCCTGTGATCGTATTGGCAGACCCAGGGTACTGTACACCAGCCTTTTTGCGTGCCTGCCACGATTTGGGATACAGTTGCTTGTTACGCCTCAAGAGCGATCGCAGGCTCTATCGATCTGCCATACGGCTGCATAAAAAGGGACCAATGCCCAAAGACGGTGCCCTGTTTGAGGGAAAACGGAAGCAGACGCATGCAACTGCTGATACCATTTGTATTGAGCAAGATAGCAAAGGCAGAGCCGTGCGAACAAGTCGCTTCGACAACTTGCATTTCAAAGAAGATCGCGAGCTGAGTGTGAAAGTCATTAGCGTGCAGCGAGAGGGAGCATTAGGGACCAAGCGTGATCCACGCGTCAGTTGCTTTGTGGTGCTCGATGCTATCATTGCTCTTCAAGGCGTGGCTTCGCATTATGGCCTGCGTTTTTCCCAAGAGCATTGCTATCGCTTCTTCAAACAAGATTTGCGCGTGGACCCAGGTGCATGTACGCACGCCCGAAGAGTTTGAACGCTGGAGTTAGATTGTTGCTACGGCCTTCAATCAACTCTACTTGGCACGCGGCCTCGCACAAGCACAACACCGACCGTGGGAACGCAAGGAGCGTCCCATTACTCCTGCACAAGTTCGTCGTCTGATGCCCTGCCTTCTCTTGCAGCTTGGCACACCTCGCCCGTGCGTGCCTACCACGCGGGAAAGCACCTGGACGTGCCAAAGGCTTTCAACCCAACCCTGCTCAACGTTTCCCTCCTGTACGAAAACACCCTAAGAAAAGGCACCGGACAGGGGCCAGCCCTGTCCGTCCCTACTGCTTCTTAAATGTATTTTGCGTGCTGATCGAAACCTCGCCACACAGCATTGGTGACAAATACGAATCATATCCGTTGCAAAAAAACGAGCCGGTTTTCTGTAAAAATGAGGCTTCTCATACGAGCGAGCAGAAATTCGTCGTGGGCTTGATGCGCTCGTCTGGCTTCCTGCCTTACGTCACATGGCATCGCATTGGCAAGGATTTGTGTCTGGCAGTACTCATGCTCAGAAATCTCAGGTGGAAGGCAAATCTTTTTGCAAGAGATGATACACCTATTTGTCATCAATGCTGTGGCGAGGCTTCTGCTGATCATCAGATACATTCTCTTGCCTGCCAATCACATGAGGAGGAGGTGGAAGGAGTTCATTCTGCACAAGGTATGCCAGATAGGTGTGGATCAGGTGCTCATCTGGCACAGGATAGGCAGTCATTGTTGCCAACCCCTCCTGAGCATTCTTCGCCGTAAGTCTGTCATGCAATATGGGAGTCCCCTGCGTCTCGAATGACTGCGTGTTCGGGAAAAAGAGGAGCAGGGAAGCCAGTGGATGATCCGATTGTTGCAGTACTATCTGTTGCACTTGCTCTCGCCAGCAAGCATAAGGAACCCGCTGTAGCTGATAGCCGAAGGAACGGATATATGTGGTAAGCTCAGTCATCGTAATGGGCGTTGAATTGAAGAGATGAAAGACCTTGCCTGGAACTGCTGCCCGTTGAGAGAGGTGGACGAGCGCCTGACTCATATAATCTACTGGAGTCAGCTCGATCAGTGAATCTGTGTCGGGCACATAGCCCAGTTGAATACACCCACGAATAAGTATGCACATATAATCGTT
>VBJK01000142.1:0-3373 GCA_005879655.1 Chloroflexota bacterium
GACGAGCATTAATCCCGCAGCACAGATGCGCCTGACCAGCATTAGAGGTCAACAAGTGAAGCAAGTATTTGCTGGTATCCACGATTCATCTTATGGCAATGGCAACACGATTGGCACCAATGGTATTCAGACATTGCTCAGGGCTGTTAAAGGCTATCAGTTGGCTAGTGGAAGGGCACAAGACCTTCCTGATGTGACAGTGCAAAAAGGGAATAATCTCTCTGCGGCGGATGCTGGTACTAACAATGTCTTGGTGGCTGCCAATCTTCGATTGCCACCGTTAAACCTGCACATAGGAGATACTTTTGTGGTTCAGAGTGTTGATACGACGGTCACTAAAACACTTACGATAAAAGGGTTTTATGCCATCAACCCGTTAAAAGATTTTCCTCTGATTGGTCTAGTACTAGCCGACGATGCGGTAGCACGTGCGATCGGCAGTTCACTAACGACTGACTATCTCTCTTTACGCGTTGAGCAAAGAGAGCTGGCAGCACTGAAAGTCCATATCTCACAGGCTCAGCCTCAGATACAGGTGATTAGCTTCGCGGATTCCATAGCCGTGGTCAATCAAATCATTACCAACGTTATTGTGATGCTCGTTACTATTTCTTCGTTGACATTGATTGCTGGGCTGATCATTATGGGCAATGCTGTTGCACTGGCGATGCTGGAACGGAGACGCGAAATGGGTATTCTCAAGTCAGTTGGCTACACAAGTCGATCTCTTCTTGCTACGATCTTGGTGGAGAATGGGCTAATAGGGACTCTTGGTTCTACAGTGGCGATGGTTCTGGTCAGCGGTACGATGGTCGCGTTACGGCTCCTGTTGCTAAAGACTGATCCAGGCTTCAGTCCGGGCCTAGCTCTGATACTGATCGCTACCACCGCGCTGCTTACCATGCTGATAGCGGCCACAGTTGCCTGGAATGCGGCTCGTGTGCGGCCCCTTGAAGTGTTACGCTACGAATAGCTGAGGGATCAACCTCTAATTGCTAGACGAGGATTTTACTATGTAGTATATTAATATATACGCCAATAAGAAAGAGGGCAAACAAAATAGGAGTATACTTATAATGTCCTATAAAATGGAACCTGATATGAGAAGTTCTTCCCGTCAAGTGCCTCACATTCTGGTTGTAGAGGATGAACACGCAATAGCTCGTTTTATCGAGATGGAGCTGCTGCATGAGGGATACAAAGTAACAGTAGTAGGCGATGGCATCTCAGCATTGCTATTCATCCGTCAGCACGCCCCCGATCTAATAATCCTCGACTTGATGCTGCCAAATATTGATGGGCTAGAAGTATGCCGACGGCTAAGAACGGCAGGTCCGCAGCAACGCTTGCCAGTCATCATATTAACGGCTAAAGATCAAGTTACCGAGAGAGTGCTTGGTTTGAAGACAGGCGCAGATGACTACCTGACTAAACCGTTTTCTATAGAAGAATTGTTAGCTCGTATTGAGGCGTTGCTCAGGCGTTGTGGTTATCTTGGCGGAGATGAGGAAGAGTGGCTGCACTTTGCTACCATTAGTATCAATACCGCAACCCGTGAAGTCAGGAGTGGCAATGCCTGTGTCGAATTAACAGCGAAAGAGTATGATCTCCTTGAGTACCTGCTACGTCATCCGCGTCAGGTCTTGCACCGCAAACAGATCTATGAAGCTGTCTGGGGTTACGATTTTGATGGGGAATCAAATGTGCTGGAAGTCTATATTCGTTACCTACGCAATAAACTTGATGGGCAACATCTGATTCAAGCTGTACGAGGCGTAGGCTATGTCCTGAAGGAAAATTAAGATGCCCCTGTCGCGCTTGAGTATTCGCTGGAAAATGACCTTATTGTACACACTGCTTCTCATGTTACTGCTGGCTGCTTTTGGTATCTATCTCTATTTAGAAGTCGAACGACTCACAGTAAATAGCCTTGATAAAACATTTACTCTACGGTGTCAACAAGCGCTAGAGGCCGCTCCGATCCTGGTGACTGAGCTAGCTCACGTGCAGCCTGCTGCTAGGTCACTCCCCATGCTAGAGCGTCTCGCGAGTCCTGGATTATTCCTGCAAATCCGCAGCTTCGACGGACAGGTCTTGGCAAAAAGTTCTAATCTGGGCAACGTTGTCCTCCCTTCTCCACACACCTCTTTCCGTTTGCCCGCCACTGGTTCAACGGAACAAATACGTCTCCCCATCAAAGGATTGTTGCCAGAGGCGGCAAGCACTGATCTGAGTGAGGCTCGCTTTCTGCTCTATAGTCATATCCTTTATGATCAGACTGGCCGAAGCATAGGAGTGCTACAAGTAGCACAATCGTTATTTACTGTGGATGAAGTGCAAGATGGGCTTATTGATGTATTGCGTCAAGGAGGGATCGTTGTATTGGTCCTGGCCATTGTCGTAGGAGCTTATCTTGCCGGGCGTCTGCTGCAACCAATTGCCAGGATTACTGCAACCGCACATCAGATCGGCTCAAGTGGCGACCTCTCACAGCGCATCACCCTCTCCCCATATAAACAGCAAGATGAGGTGGGAAAGTTAGCCACGACCTTTGATGCCATGCTGGCACGCTTAGAACTGGCGTTTAATAAACAGAAAGAGTTTGTTGCCGATGCGAGCCACGAGCTGAAGACGCCGCTCACTGCCATTTTAGGATATGCAAATTTTCTCCGGCGACACGGTGCGCAACAGAGTGAGCAGGCAATAGAAGCCATCCAGGGAATTATCACACAAGCCGAGCGGATGCATCGCCTCATGCTTGATCTCTTAGATCTTGCGCGTCTGGATAGCCAACAGGAGATTCCCAGAAATGAGGTATCGTTGGAGCCGGTGGTTGAAGAAGTCGTCAAAGAATTGCAGCTCCTTGCTCAAGAGAAGATGATCCAGGTAGCAGTGATCCATCCAGAAAGAGAGACGGGTCTTGTTTTCGGCAATCCTGATAAGCTCAAGCGGATGGTGGCAAATCTTTTGGAGAATGCACTAAAATTTACAGCAACTGGTGGTCATGTAAAAATCATTTTACATATGCAGTCACAAGAACAAAAACAACTTGTCGTACTTGAAGTACAAGACACGGGATGTGGCATCGCCGCTTCAGACCTGCCCCAGATCTTTGAGCGTTTTTATCGTGTGGAGAAATCGCGTAGCCGTGCAGCCGGAGGGAGTGGTTTGGGATTAGCGATTGTACGCGAGATAGTCGAGTGGCATGGTGGAACAATTTCCGTGAAGAGCCAGTTGAGCCAGGGTTCAACATTTCTGGTTTGTCTGCCTGTTCACAATCTCCCTGTAGAAAGTTGAAGACTCCGTCTTCATGGTGGTCGCCCTTGGATGGTTCTACACTCTCTATGGCGGCCTAGCCTGGATGCAGGCCGTC